>JAISGP010000100.1 GCA_031263035.1 Lachnospiraceae bacterium
TCTATGTCGGATGTCCGCAAGCAGTTGAACAGGGTTTATCTGGATGTGATTGAAGGCTTTGAATTTTTGAGCAAAAAGAGCGGCGATGATGCGTATCACGGCTATTTGGAGAAGTTGAACGAAAACATTATGCGTTATCAAAAACTGCTGGCAAGGCGTTTCAATGACGATGACGCCGACCAAACGACCGACCTGCCTGACAGCATCTGACATCATTCTTCTCAAACAAAATGCAGTTTTGCTGTTAGAGACAATAACGTCCAAAACAAAAGTCCGTTCATTGATTTGAACGGACTTTTCGTTTTGTGTAAAGGCTAATCTGATGCATTAACCCTACTTTAATACATTATCTCTAATTAGAATTATCTTGTTTTTTTAATATTTTTAAAGAACGTTCTATGTTTTTTGAGTTTTTACTTTTAGGTGTTAATTTTAATAAAGTATTATATGAAATAATTTTACATCTGAACAATTTCCATAAAATTTTAGGGGGATCGCCTTTGCTTTCTAATCCAACTGTTCCTGCAAAATAAGGGTCTCTTTTTTCAAATTTTGCATTATTATCAAAAATGTAATTAAATTTCAAATAATCATAATTGATACCCCTATTTACCATTATGTTTATAAGAGTATCAAAAGGAATTTTTTTTCTATCAACCAAATAACTCGGTACCATTAAATATTTTATATTTGTAATAATACTATCAGGAATACTATCAAGAGAGAAATCATGTATTTTTCGTATTACTTTCATTTTTAAAAAATAAGCAGGAGTTATAGCATATATGGCATTGTATTTATCCAAATAAATAGTATTTGTGTTTATGGAGTAAGTTGTGCATATTTCAGTTATTTTTACTTGTAAAGCATAATCGCTCATATCTGTATAAATTATATTGGTATCTAATGGTATCAATGGTTTCATTGGGAGATAGTAGTCTTTTGGATAAATACTATCTGATGTTTGAGAATATACAAATATAGAACAATATATTGTTGTTATTACAAACACAATATATGCTTTATAATTATTCATAATTAGTATGCTCCTGTATGTTTATAAGTACTTGTAGGTGTTATTCTATCAAATGATGTATCTGGATTCTGTGGATATACAGGCAATGGAGTTATAATATCTTTTCGTAAATAATCAGTTGTAATTCCTGAGAAATTTATTTTACGACCACTCATAATGTGCATTTCTGTTAATTCTAATCTAATACATTACCCCTACTTTAATGCTTTTTCTTTAATTCTTTTAAACAATGCTCTATATTCTTTGCATTTTGAGTTTTCCGTCTAAATATCTTCCAGTTTATCATTTTAGATCTCGGTTTAATGATTTTATGTTTCCATAACCACTCAAAAAAGGGTGTTGCTTCTATACCATATCTATCAAGTCCAGCATAACAATCATCACATCTTATTAAATTAGGATTAGGCAAAACATCTGTAGTATCATTTATACTTCTGGCAAGTATTAAATAATCATAAGAATGTCCCCTTGTTACTAATAAAGTAATGGTAGTATCTAATGGTAAAATGGTATCCAGCGGAAGCATTAGATATTTAATACTGAATAAAAGACTATCAGATACTGACATTGAATCTTTGGCAAAATCTTTTACCCTTTGTTTTATTTCCATCTTAACAAATTTCATAGGAATTATACCGGGTCTCTTTTCATATAAATTTAGAAGATAATTAAAATCATAATTACATTTGCATTCTTCCACAATCTTAGCCTTAATACGATAATCAACCCAATCATCATATATTGCATTTGTATCTAACGGAACAAGTACAAGAGTTCCACCTCCTAAATCAATAGGACCATTTTGAGAATATAAAAATAAAGAAGGAAGAAAAAATATAAAGAAAAAAACTATGTTTTTCATTTTATATATCCTCCACGAAATTCAATATACGTATCAGGATTTCTTTCTTTTATCATATCAGGAATAGAGTTAAACGCAGGTATTTTGTAATTTGGACGACTTAAATAATCATGTTTATTAATATTAAGATTAGAGGAACCACTCATAATATACATTGCTGTTGGAACATGAAAACCTGTTGCAGACCTATAATATTTATTAAACCCTTGGCTAACTTTTGCTGTAAATTCTTTAGCTTGCACCTCTAAATCAAGATTTCCTTTTCCTCCTGACCAATTCCATAAGCCGTCATCTATTTGCTTACAATGAAACAATTCTTCTGTTAAAACATCCATATCGTTTCCTCCGTAAGATTCATTTTCAGGGTCTCCCCAAGTAACAACATTATCTTGGGATACTTGACCTCCAGGTGCCCATTCTGATTTTTCAGAAATTTCAAAAGAGTTTTTCTTGCTACTCATGATTTGATTCATCACCTTTTTACCATCTTTGCCAGAATTATAAATATTTTGCATTGTTTGTATTCGCTTATCATCTGATTTGGTTTTCATGTCTTTCTCTGTAATTTGTTGAGTTCTTTCTCCATTTTCATCTGTAAGCCATACTTCTTTCCCGTTCGGGTCAATCAACTTTATCGGATTATTTGCACAATACACATACGGACTTAGCGAAGGATACTTATCAGCCAGAGGGTCGGTACTCAACCAGATACTCAAATAATCATAGTAATACCTTGCTCCGAA
>JAISGP010000108.1 GCA_031263035.1 Lachnospiraceae bacterium
GGCATGTTATCCATAGTAAATAAATACTTAGGATATGCGTCTTTTATTGAAAGTAAGGGAGAAATCTCCCTTTCCATAACCTCTTTTTCTACTACACTTTGTGACACTTGAACATAAAATATCTCATCTTGATTTTGAACAACAAAATCTATCTCTTTTCCATTTAGCTGTCCTACAAAAATTCTATAACCTCTCCTAATTAACTCTATGGCAACAACATTTTCTAATAGATGCCCGATATCACTTCCATCATATTCTTTTAAAATAGACCGTAATGCTAAATCAGACAAATAATATTTAGACTGTTGCTTTAACCATTGCTTACCGGATATATTGTATCTATCAACCTTATAAAAAAGATAAGAATCTTCCATTGCCCTTAGATACTTTTCCACTGATACTCCATTAGTTTTCCTATTCATAGAGGTTAATGTATCTGCTATTTTTTTAGGAGTGATAAGATTTCCAACAGTATCGCAAATATATTTAAATATACTTTCCATTATTAATACATTACTACTTCCAAGTCTTTCAACAATATCTTTTAATATAACAGTATTGTATATTCCTTTTAAATATTCTTTATAAACAGTTCTATTTGATATTTCCGTAGCATATGGAAAACCTCCATTTTTAATATATTCTATTAAACCCACTCTTAAATCAGATATATTTTTATTCTCCATATATTCTGCAAATGAATATGTAAACATATTAAATTCTACATAACGTCCTGAAAGCCTAGTTGCTAACTCCCCCGAAAAAATAACAGCATTTGAGCCTGTTACATAAATATCCATATTTTCTTTGACATATAAGCTATCTAATGCTTTTTGAAAATCAGGAATTAATTGAATTTCATCTATAAAAATATACATTTTTTTATTTTTAATTTGTCGTTGCATAATATAATTATATAATTGATGATATTCAAGTAAATCTTCAAATTCTAACTCTTCTAAATTTATGCTAACTATTTGTTCATCTAAAATTCCATCACTCTTTAATTGTTCTTGAAATTGAAATAATAATGTAGATTTCCCACATCTTCTTATACCAGTTATAACTTTTATAAGCTTTGTATCCTTAAATTCCATCAATTTTTCCAAATACATTTCTCTTCTCATAATTGTTCCTCATTATTCTAAAAAAAATAAATCTTAATTTACATTAATTGTATCACTTAATAAATTTAAATCAAGATTTGTTTTAATCGAAAATATAAATACTTTTAAATTTCGTTTTATTTTTATATAATTTTTATAGATGCCACCTGGCACCTAATTTTAGCTTCATTTCCTACCTCTATTAAATCTAGCTATTATCTCATCTTGTGCCTTTTTCTTTTCATTTGCAAATACCTCTTATATTTGTTCTTTTTTAAATTTTATTCTCCTTCTAGTAAAAAATCTACTACATGTTTAACTTCTATTCCATCAATATATCCTACATCCATCCTATTTGCTGTAATAATAGTTTTCTTAAAATTATCTGGCAATTGTAAAAGATTACCTGTTTCTCTTGAATCATCTGGAATCTGCCTAGTAACTTGAAAATATTCAATCTTTTTATCTTTTCTAATTATAAAATCAATTTCTTGATTATTATATTTTCCCACATTCACTTCATAACCACGTCGTTTTAGCTCAATATATACTATATTTTCCACTTGACTTCCAAGATTATCTTTATATGTTTTTACTAATTTTTTATTTCTTAATCCATTATCAATAATATAGTATTTTCCAAGATTTTTAAGCCTTTCTTTGCCCCTAATGTCATATCTTTCCGCTTTAAAAATTATAAAAGCTTTTTCTAGTAGACTAAGATACTTATCTACTGTAACATTTGTTACTTTATTGCCATTGCTTGTTAAGTAATTTGCAATTTTATTTCCAGAAATTATATTTCCAATATTATCAAAAACATAATCGATTACAGAATTTAATGTTTTTTCATCTGATATTTTCCCTCTATAAAAAACATCTTTTAAAATAATACTATCTAAGATTCCACTTAAAGCAGATTTTCTTAATTCATCTGATACTTGCAACACTACTGAAGGAAATCCTCCATTTTCTATGTAATCATAAAACTGAACATCATAAGATTCTCTACTATTTCTAAAGTCTATATATTCTTTAAAAGATAATGGGTAAACATGTATTTCAATATATCGTCCACTTAGGTATGTTGCTAATTCTCCTGACAATAAGGATGCGTTGGAACCTGTAATATAAATATCAGAATCAAATTCAACCCTAATACCATTTATCAATCTTTGCCAATTTTCGACTTCTTGAATTTCATCTATAAATATATAGAATTTCCCCTTTTTTACGTTCTCATATTTAGTTTTAATATGTTTATATAAAACATCTGGATTGGTATATTTTTCATTTCTATATTCTTCCATATTTATATATAATATATGAGATTCATCAATTCCATTTTCCAAAAGATATTCTTCATACATCTTAAGCAAATATGATTTACCCGAACGTCTGATACCCGTTATTACCTTAATAAATTCTGTGTCTTTGGTCTTTATAAGAAAATCTAAATATTTTTGTCTAATAATCATAGTTGCCCCTTTCAAATAATAAGTACTGTTGCAAATATATAAATATACAATTTTTCATGTGTTATAAAAACTCTGTTTAAGTTAATTTTATTCAATTATAACTAACAAAAAATAATAAATATAATCCTTTTTATTATCGTACTATTAAAAACTGCTATCTTTTAATGTTTTTATTATTATAATATTAAAATTTCATTTTTTCAACTATTTATATTATTGAAATATTAAAATATTTAGTTCTTTTCATATCATACTTCGTAAGTGAAAATTTACTTTAATTTCATTCGATTTATATCGCAAAATAAGATTAGTTCAATTACGTTTGAACTAATCTTATTCCATGCATATAATTAAATTGTATTTTATTTTCCATCATAGTCATCCAAAAAACTATATTTAACACCTTTCCTCTTATATCTAATAACCGTATCTATATTTACATTTTCCACACTTGCAAATATATTTGCTTCTACACTTGGATTTACTTCTTTTAACTCAGCAATTAAATTCTTTATCTCCATACGTTTGGAACCAGTATTGCCACAGGTGGTGCAGGTATCAGTGAATTTGCAAGCACACTGAATAAAGTGAAGGTCGTTATAATCTCTCCAATGTTTAATATCGTCTTCTCGGATTAGATACATTGGGCGAATTAACTCCATTCCTTCAAAATTCGTGCTATGAAGTTTAGGCATCATGGTCTGGACCTGACCTCCATATAGCATACCCATAAGTATAGTTTCGATTACATCATCATAGTGATGCCCAAGTGCAATTTTATTGCATCCCAAATCTTTAGCATTTTTATAGAGATGCCCACGTCTCATACGGGCACAGAGATAACAAGGATTTTTCTCTACGTCATATACTGCATCGAAAATATCACTTTCAAATACAGTTATTGGAATACCAAGGACCTTAGCATTTTGCTCAATTATTTTACGATTGAGGTCATTATACCCCGGGTCCATAACAAGAAATACAAGTTCAAATTCAAATTTATTATGACGCTTCAACTCCTGAAAAAGCTTTGCCATCAGCATAGAATCCTTGCCCCCTGAAATGCACACTGCCACCTTATCCCCAGGCTTTAGCATTTCATAGGTATTAATGGCTTTTGCAAATCTAGAAAAAAGCACCTTATGAAATTTCTTTCTAATACTTTTTTCAATTAATGAATTTCTTTCCACATTTGCAAAATGAGATATAAGAAAGCTGTCATATCCACCATCTAAGTTTAATGCATCATAACCCATTTTTTTAAGCTCTACTGCCACATCACGACTTATAATGCCACTTTGACAATATATTATAATCTTCTTGTCTTTATCTAGCCTATCCAGATAAGCAAAAATCTCATCTTTATCTATATTTATAGCGCCTTCTAAACCACCATTTGCAAATGTAGTATTCCGTCTTATATCAATTAATTGTATCTCATCTTTATTTAAATTATCTAATTCTTTTAATGTAATGCTTTCCAAAATTCTATCCTACTTTCGTTTTACACTTAAATATTTCTAAGATATTATAGCATAGTTTATATACTAACGTTAGTATTCTATACTCATTTTAATTTTATCTTTTTCTAGTCTTTCATAGAAATCTATTTATACATATTTTAATATACTATCATTTATATGTTCTTTAATATTAAAACACCTACCACATCCTTTCTCTTGATAAAATATTAAATTTTCGAATTAGCTGTTGATTTATTTTCTCAATAGGATTATTATATCCAAAGATAGAAATATACCACACTTTAACATTTGCAAATGTCTTATATCCCTTGATTTTATAGTATTTGCTAAGATTTATAATCATTATAACATCTAATAAATACCTTTGATTTCAAGTAGTTGTATGTTGATATTTTATAAGATTTTATTTGCAAATAAAAAGCTTTGCTAATGCATCTTAAATACAGTTTTTACTTAGATTTAACTTACATTTGCAAATACAAATTTCACGGAGGTTAATCATGACGGAGGAAAATCATGAATATCTTGATTCTCGTTTTGGTTCATATTTTTCAGACAGAATAATTGATGAAAATTTTCCAAAGGAAGAGATGCGAGATGATATAGCCTATCAGATTATAAGTGATGAATTACTTTTAGATGGTAATGCCAGACAGAATCTTGCTACTTTTTGTCAGACTTATGATGATGACTATGTAAGAAAGCTTATGAATTTATCAATTGATAAGAACTGGATTGATAAGGAAGAATATCGGGAGTCTTCCATGATAAACGAAAGGTGCGTCAACATGATGGCAGATTTGTGGAATGCACCTAAAACTAGTGGGAAAGCCACTGGAACCAATACAATCGGTTCTTCAGAAGCTTGCATGCTGGGCGGAATGGCAATGAAATGGCGTTGGCGTGAAAAGATGAAAGCTCAGGGAAAAGACACCAGTCATCCTAATATTGTAACGGGACCTGTTCAAGTATGTTGGCATAAATTTGCAAAATACTGGGATGTTGAACTTAGAGAAATGCCTATGGAACCTGGTAGAGTTGGGATGACTCCAGAGCAAATGCTAACTGCTGTTGATGAAAACACAATCGGGGTAGTGGTAACTTTTGGAGTAACTTATACAGGAGAATATGAATTTCCTAAAGATTTTTCAGATGCTCTTGATAAATATGAAGAAGAAACTGGAATTGATATTCCTATCCATGTAGATGCAGCTAGCGGAGGCTTCCTCGCACCTTTTGTGGCACCTGATATAGAATGGGATTTTAGACTACCACGAGTTAAATCTATAAATGCTTCAGGTCACAAATATGGTCTTGCACCTCTTGGCTGTGGTTGGGTTCTTTGGCGTGAGGAAAAAGATTTACCTAAGGATTTAATCTTTAATGTAGATTATCTTGGGGGAAGTATTGGAACATTTGCAATTAATTTTTCAAGATCTGCAGGTCCAATTATATCTCAATATTATGAATTCCTTCGCCTTGGAAAAGAAGGCTATAGAAAGGTTCAGCAATCTGCATACAATGTAGCTAAATATATTAAAACTGAAATAGGGAATATGGGACCTTATACCTTCTTCCATGATGGAGATGAACATAAAGGAATTCCCGCACTTTGTTTTAAAATATCTGATGATGCTTCATGTACTTATAACCTTTATGACTTGTCTGAATGTTTAAGACTTCGAGGTTGGCAAGTTCCGGCATTTGCACTTAATCCAGATATTTCAGATACTGTTGTCATGAGAATTATGTGTAGACGTGGTTTTGAAATGGAATTTGCACACCTTTTCGTAAAAGACTTTAAATATGCTGTTGAATATTTGAAAGATCACCCAGCAATTCATGGGCAGGCTCCTAAGAA
>JAISGP010000125.1 GCA_031263035.1 Lachnospiraceae bacterium
CATTACATACTCTTTCGTTCTGCTATCTCTGCCATCTTAGCATCATTAAGTCTTGTATCACCATGAACTCTTGAATATGAAAGATAACCATTCATTCTATCAATTTTAGTAAGGTTAGAGCTTCCACACTCTGGGCATACATCCATGTCTAGCTCTTCATGTCCGCAATCATCACAATAAGCTAGGGAAAGATTAACACCTTCATAAAAGCCTTTATCCATGGCTCTTCTAACTAAAGCTCGAATAGCTTCTTTATTGTATGAAATTGGATATTTAACATATTGAATTTTACCACCATTACTTAAATCCCAGAAACGTCCTTCCAAATCTTGCTTCTGAATAGGTGTTAAATCTTCAGTTACATGACAGTGAAAACTATTACTTACATATTCTCTATCAGAAACATTTTCGATAATGCCATATTTCTTTCTAAATTGTTGAATCTGAACCCCACAAAGATTTTCAGCCGGAGTTCCATAAATTGCGTAAAGATTACCATCTTCTTCTTTAAATTCAGTAATCTTTTTATTTATATATGTAAGAACTTCAATTGCAAATTCACCATCTTCTGCAAGAGATTTTTTATTGTAAAGTTGTTGAAGTTCATTTAAAGCTGTAATTCCAAATGATGCAGTAGCAGATTTAAGTAAAGGTTTAATCTTATCATAAAGCCCTAGATGTCCACCATAGAATCCACCTTCACAATATGCAAGGGGATTAGTTGAAGCTTTCATCTGTCCAAGATAATCATAGGTTCTGATATGAAGTTGTCTGATTAAATTCAAATAGTAATCTAAGACTTCGTAGAAATCTTTACTTTCGGCTCTAGCCTTAGCTAAAATCATAGGAAGGTGAAGACTTATAGCTCCTATATTAAAACGTCCAACAAATACTGGCACGTCTTTATCATCAGCTGGTGTCATACCTCCTCTTTCATACCAAGGACTAAGGAATGCACGACAACCCATAGGACTAATAATCTTTCCATATTTTTTATACATAGAGGCTACATAACCTTCTCCGGAAAGACTTAACCAGTCTGGGTACATAGTTTTAGATGAACAATCTACACCTGCTTCAAAAACATCTTCTAGTTCCTTCCCCGGACCATGAAGTTTCTCATCATAAAGAAATACAATTTTAGGGAAGAGAACCGGTTTTTTATGTCCTGGCTTGCCTTGTCCATTTTTACGTACTTCAAGCATCTTCATAGTTACAAGCTTACCAAACTTACTTGTAACAGTTCCACTTGTTACTGTAATAAATGGATAGTCACCTCTTGAACTAGATACTGAGTTAAATTTATATTCCCAGCCTTGGAAACCTTGTTCCATTTCTTTTTCCAAATCTGCCCAAGCTTCCTTTTCAGCAACTTCATCAGAAAGACCAAGACCTTTATATTTAGCTAAATGCTTATTATATGACTTTTCTGCATAAGGTTCTAATATCTCATCTACAGATGGCACTGTAAAACCGCCATATTGTTGAGATGCTGCACTAAGAACAATATCTCCGATAACGTCAAAGGCTGTATCAAGAGTTTTTGGCTCATTGTACCAAAGGTTCCCCATTTCAAATCCACCACTAAGAACTGACTTTACATCGAAAAGACAACAGTTCATAGTATCACGTCTGGCACTCATATCATGAATATAAATATAACCATCACGAATAGCTTGTATCTCTTCAACTGTTAAGAAAAACTTCTTATATAATTCTTTATTTAACTCATTAAAAATAAGACTTCTCTTTGTAGATACTAATGCAGAGTCTGTATTAGAGTTCTCTTTATCTCCAATATACATGATACTTTGACTTTTCTTATACACATCATCAAGCATCTTAACGAAATCCTGCTTATAATTTCGATAATCTCTATAGCTTTTCGCAACTTCAGGTTTAACCTTATCTAATGCACCTTCAACTATATTGTGCATCTCTGATATTGGAATTTCAGTATGACCAGATTTTTCAACATTGTCTTCTACAAAATTGCAAATAAATTTTATCTCTTCATCTGTAAATTTTACCAAGGCTCTATAGGCTGACTTATTAACAGCTATTACTACCTTATTTACATTCCAATCCTCTTTCGTACCATCTTTTTTAATTACTTTTACCTTTTTTGATAACATAGGCTTTCCTCTTTCTCTATAAATTTTAATACATGTGTAATGTACAATATAGCATTTAAAAGAGCTTAAAATGATATTAGATTTTTAAAGATTTAAATGTTTTTTTACATCTTTTTCATCATAATATCATATATGCTGAATTTAGTTGCTACAACAGCATGATGTGGTTCGGTTTTAGCTCAACCACAAGATGATGTATTTATATTACACTTTTTTCATATGATTTGCAATATGGTAAACGTGAACATATGGGGAATTTTTTGGAGGAGGTAAAGTTGCAATTTTAGAAATGTTTATTGATTATACAGTAGCAAAATTAAGAATGAGTTCGTTTAGTGGTGATATTAGTTTTAGTGTGTTGGTTATATTTAGATAAAGGGGTTGTGTCCAGCACGAATTCACTCGCTCTGCTCGTTACTTCTCGCTGTGGTGGATTACAGAAAATTTGCTTCAGATTTTACTACTCTTATAAAAATAACTAACTGTATATTAGCTTGATTATCTGCAGGTTCAACATAAATGTTGAACCTCTTACGAGCTATAAAGTATAAAAAAATTGGGCTTATGGATACAAGCATCCAACGCCCAATTTTTTTATACTTTAGCCCGCAGATAATCATCTAGGGTTGTATTTACATATAATTATGCTAATTTACTTTTAGCTGTTTCTGCAAGAGCTGTAAAGCCTGCAGCGTCATTTACTGCTAAGTCTGATAGCATTTTTCTGTTAATATCAATTTCAGCTAATTTTAAGCCGTGCATGAATTTTGAATATGATAATCCGTTCATTCTTGCTGCTGCATTGATACGTGCAATCCATAATTGTCTCATCTGACGTTTACGTTGTTTTCTTCCAGCGTATGCAGATGTGAGTGCTCTCATAACTGATTGTTTAGCTACTCTATATTGTTTTGATCTAGCTCCTCTATAACCTTTAGCTAGTTTTAATACTCTATTGTGTTTTTTCTTTGCGTTTAATCCGCCTTTAATTCTTGCCATGTCTTAATCTCCTCCTTAAAATCTTATAGATAAGGTAATAATTTCTTCATACTCTTTACGTTTGTTGGATCAGCTAAAGTTGCTTTACGAAGATTACGTTTTCTCTTTGTAGATTTTTTGGTTAAGATATGACTCTTATAAGCTTTATTTCTCTTTAACTTTCCTGTTCCTGTAGATTTGAAACGCTTTGCAGCGGCTCTTTTAGTTTTAATTTTTGGCATTTTAACTTCCTCCTTGATACTAGTTTTTTATATTTAACGTTTAGCCGTTAATACCATAGTCATACTTCTACCTTCCATTTTGGCAGGCTTTTCGATAGTAGCTATCTCTTCTAATTCTTTAGCGAAATCATCTAAGATATGGCGGCTTTGATTAACATGCGCCATCTCTCTTCCTCTAAATCTTAGGGTAATCTTAACTTTATTTCCTTTAGTTAAGAACTTTTTAGCGTTATTCATCTTAGTATTTAAATCGTTACTATCAATATTGGGAGAAAGGCGCACTTCTTTTAATTCAACAGTTTTCTGTTTTTTCTTAGCTTCCTTTTCTCTCCTAGTTTGTTCGTATTTATATTTTCCGTAATCTACAATCTTTACAACTGGTGGTGTAGCCTTAGGCGCAATCTTAACTAAATCAAGATTAGCTTCATTTGCTAAATTCATAGCTTCACGAATTCCCATTACTCCAAGTTGCTCTCCCTCTTCGCCAACAACACGAACTTCCTTATCTCTTATTTGGCCATTAATCATTAATTCGCTAATTGTTTTATCCTCCTATATAGCGTAAAATTGTTACCTAGCTGTTTACTACATTCTGATTATAACTTTAGAAATCAAATTTAATTTTAGTTCCCATACAACTAGCTACGTTAAAATGATCCGAAAATATAACAAATTTAGTAAAACTATTTTTATGCAAAAAGAAAGAGACAAACTCATAAGAAATCTGTCTCACATACCATTAAACTCACCTTGCAAATAAAATCGCAAATAAATTCAACCATATTTACCAATACAAGCCTTAGCCGTATGGTGAGAGAAATCTCTTCTTTCTTTTCGTACCGTGATATAATACACGGTTTTTATGCTTATGTCAAGTGGAAATTACAAATTCAAAATTATCATCAGTTAACAGCTCCTCACAATTTTCATCATAGATTTTTTGCAAGATTAAAATCTCTTCTTCTGAATAATCATTTATTTTTTCCCTAAAATCTCTTAAAAATTCTAAGCTCTCTTTCTTATCCATTATTCTTCTCCAAATTATTTTTACTTAAACTACGTCTCTTTATATTTGCAATATAAACTCCTGCCACAATTATCACTGCTCCAATAATCTGCATTCTTGAAAATGCTTCATGTAAAAAGATTACCCCAGAAAGAATAGATACAACAGTGGCTATACCAACAAAGGTTGATACTCTATTTACTCCTATCTTAGCAAGTGCAATATTCACAAGGAAGAATGCCACAACAGAGCATCCAATTCCAAGATACAGTGTTGTAATAAGAAAATCCCTGTTATTAATAGGTAAAGTTATCAATTCTTTAAGTTTACCATTTATCATTGCTTGAATTATTGCAATGGTTCCGAAAAATAATGCGCCAAGAGCCATCATAACATATGTTATTTCTGTACTGGTATATTCAGAGGCTTTCTCTGAATATGCACTATAAAAAGCATATGAAACAACAGCAACAATTAAAAGTAAATATCCCACAAGAGAAAAGCTTGCCCTTATTTCTACTGCAAATACAGTAATTACAGCTCCAATTAGAGTTACAATAATTCCAATAACTTGCTTCCTTTTTGGTTTTTCTTTCAAAATAATTGAAGATGCTACCAATGAAACTACAGGTATACACGCTACAACTGTACCACTTTCAGATGCTGTAGTAAGCTTAATCCCCAATGTTTCTCCAACAAAATATACAACAGGACTAAATATTCCAATCACTATTAACGGCTTCATCTTCTTACCATTTAAATTAATTTTTAAAGCACCAATTGCAATACAAATTGTCATTACAATAAATGCTGCAATAAACCTCCAACCTAAGAGCGCAAAGGGACTTACTTTATCTACCACTTGCTTAGTAAATATAAAACTCATTCCAAAAAGAAATTGACAAACTATAGCACAGATACACCCTATTAAAATATTTTTCTCTTTTTTATTTTTCATTTTCCCCTCACTTTAAATTATCTAATGAAACTCCTCTAAATTAATAATACTAGAACTCTCTTCTAAAATAAGTTGATATATAAAAGATAAATATTCAAGTTCTGTATTAAAACACCCCTTATCAAAACATTTTACAACTATAGTTTATTAGTATACTTTATTAACCTACCTTTTTCATCTTATTATCTATAAAAAAACAAAAAAAATTGTATTTACTTTCTTTTATCCATAATAAATACCTTTATATATCCCTGCACCATCTAATGGTAATCTTACTATCACATATATTTTTACTTTATCAAAAATAACATCATAAGCTAATATAAAAATTGAGATATAGTATTAAATTTAACTTACTACATTTTATGTTAGTTTTTATGTAGACAAATCTTATTATATCTCATATAGTTTATGCACAATATATCAATTATTGATTTTTCAACATTTTTAGATAAGCTTCTTTGCATTTTCTACTTGATATTATGTTTGGTTTATGAGATAATACCGACTGTATTCTATTTTTAGAATATAATTTAATAACTTTTTTCGGGAGGTACGTTGTTATGAAGAAGCGTAGTAATTTTTCAAGCAGATTAGGGTTTGTACTTGCAGCTGCTGGTTCCGCTGTTGGTCTTGGAAATATTTGGAGATTTCCATATCTTGCAGCTAAATATGGTGGAGGTACATTTCTTTTAATTTATATTATATTAGTAGTAACCTTTGGATTTTCTCTAATGATCGCAGAAATAGCCCTTGGACGTAAAACAGGATTAAGTGCTATCGGTGCTTTCAAATCCTTAGATAAAAGATTTGGTTTTCTAGGAATTTTAGCAAGTGCTGTTCCTATAATCATTTTCCCTTACTACTCTGTAATTGGTGGTTGGGTTATGAAATATGGTACTGAATTTGCAATACATGGCGTTAAAGCAGCATCAACAGATACTTATTTTTCTAATTTTATCGCTGATACTCCTCAAGCTTTAGGCTTTTTCCTTTTATTCATGGGATTTACAGCAGTTATCGTAGGATTTGGTGTTGAAAAAGGTATTGAAAAAGTTAGCAAATTTATGATGCCTGTATTAGTTATTTTAACTATCATCATTGCAGTATATGTTTTAACTATTCCCGGAGCTATGGATGGACTTAAATATTATTTCACTCCTCATATGAGTGATGTAAGTGCTAAGACAATCCTTGCTGCTATGGGTCAAATGTTTTATTCAATGAGTCTTGCCATGGGTATTATGATTACCTACGGTTCTTATATGAAAAAGGATAATCCACTTGAAGCTTCTGTTCGTCAAATCGAATGGTTTGATACAGGTATAGCTCTTCTTGCTGGACTTATGATTGTTCCTGCTGTTTATGCTTTCTCTGGTGGAGATGAAAGTGCTATGGGTGCTGGTCCCGGACTTATGTTCATTACACTACCTAAGGTATTTGCAACAATGCATGCCGGTAGATTTGTAGGATTTTTATTCTTCCTTATGGTTTTCTTCGCTGCTCTTACTTCTGCTATTTCTCTTATGGAAACTATCGTTTCAATATTTAGAGATAAATTCGGATGGAACAGAACTAAAGCCTGCGTTATTGTAACTGTAATTTCTCTTGCCCTTGGCGTTCCATCTTGCCTTGGATTTGGAATTTTAGGATTTATTACAGCCGGAGGAATGAGTATTCTAGATATGATGGACTTTGCAAGTAACAGTGTACTTATGCCTATCGTTGCCCTCGTTACATCAGTATTTATAGGATTTATTATTACTCCTAAGGAAATTATCAATGAAGTTGAACTTGGCGGACATGTATTTAAATCTAAAAAGTTATTTACAATAATGATTAAATATATTGCTCCTGTATTCTTGATTTTAATCTTACTAAGTTCAGTAGCATCTGCTCTTGGAATATTTAAAATCTAATAAAACATGATATGCAAATATAATTTTTAAAAATTAGAACTTAACAATTATCAAATATATAGACTATAAAAAAGACATAAACTTATTATTTGCAAATATAACTCTATTAAATAACTTACTTTATACATTATACTTTACAAAAAAATGAGCTGTCCCACTAAAAATGGTGTGACAACTCATTTTTTAATTAAAGATTTTTCACTAAATCGCTTGTAAAAATATATACCTTTTTCAAAGGAACATATTTTTACTTCGCATAAATTATATTATACATAAAATTTACTTTAAGCCCACTTAAATCTATAAATCTTTGTTTAAGTTACAATTCAAAAAATATATACAATCTATATTATTTTATAATCATTTAGCATTGATTTAGTATTAGTTATATACTATAATTGCATTAAACGGAGGTGATAAACTATGATGAGTACGATACAAGTTAGAATAGATAAAGATTTAAAAGAAAAATCAGACAAATTATTTAAAGACTTAGGTACAGATACAACCACAGCTATACGAATGTTTTTAACTCAAGCAATTAATAAAAAAGGCTTCCCTTTTACAATTACCAAAAATGTTTCAACTCCTAATCCTTTTGAATTATTATCTGCCAGTGCAATTTTTTCTAGACTTGAGAATTCAAGAAATCAAGCTAACCTAGGGATGTCACAAGATGCCAATGAATTTATTGCAGATATGAGGGCAAAGTATGACTTATAACGCTATTATAACCAAAAATGCCAAACTTGATTTTGAAAACATAATATCCTATTTAATCAATATACTTCAAAACAATCAGGCAGCAATAAATGTTATTAACGATTTTGAGGAAACAATAAAAACATTAAGCAAAATTGCTAAAAGTCTAAAATATTGTGATACACCTAAATTAAAGGATTTAGGCTATAAAAAAATCAAATTTTCAAAACATGATTATTTAATTTTATTCCGTATTAATGGACACGATATTATCATCGATGATATATTTCATTGTCTGCAAGATTACGAACACATTCTAACATAAACTCAAAAAGATAGACTTGACATTAAAATCAAGCCTATCTTTTTTTGTTGTCAGATTATATTATTCTATAAAATTCATTAGATATAAGAATATTCTATCAATATCATACTTTTACCAGCAGTCTACTAAGAAATCGATAATATACAGTTATTAATCTAACTATAAATACAAAGATCTTTATTTCACTACTCGATAATCATTTCGTAATGCTCGCCAACAGTTTTTACGTTGGCCTTTTTACCTTTACCTTTAATGAATTTTTCAATATTAAGCTTAGGTACTTCTTCATCTACCAAAACTTTAATAGTGTCATTACCAGCTTTCAATGCATCTGCAACAAGCATTAAAGGCTCCGGACATGAAAGTCCTCTTGCATCAATTTCTATCATAATAATTCCCCTTTTCTTAAATATATTTCCTATTTCTTTATTACACCTTTATCTCTTTTATCAACAAAAGCTATAATAAAGCAAACTACAATTGCTCCTATACAAGCAACTCTTCCGGCTGGAGTAGTTCCACCAACTGCCTGTGGTGTTGTTCCAGATGAAGCAAGTCCAAAATTTTGACAAATAGCACCACCAACGAACATTCCCAAAACTGTAACAGCAGCATCTGAAGAACCTGTACCAGTTAATATTAATTGTCTAAGAGGGCAACCTCCAGCAAGTACGGCTGCAAATCCAACAGCATACATTCCTAAAATATTCCAAATGTGTTGTGAATGAGCTATTGGTGCTGTAAAACTAAAGTTAAAATTACCAGATACAATATTATAAATAAGCATTACTACAAATAATGCAGCTACTGGCATTAGTAAATCAAAATTCTTAATTAGGATTACGTCACGAATTCCACCTGCGAAACACATTCTAGTTCTCTGTGCCATAATTCCAAATGCTAGACCGCCTAAAAGAGAAACAATTATAGGTGCATGCATACTTCCAACACCTTCTTTACTTGCTGCAAATAAAGTAGTAGTAACTGCTAAAATCATAAGTAACGCAAGTAACAATGGCATAATGGCACCGCTTGCCTTATGTGTTTCATAGGCTCTACCTAAACTAAATCCTTTTCTAAGTGCAAATACACCTGTAGCAATTCCTAAGGCAAATCCTATCAAACCAATATAAGCATTTAAATCCCCTGCAGACATTCTAAGTACCATTCTGAGTGGGCAACCAAGAAATACTAAAGCTCCTACCATCATAATAAAACCTAAAATAAATCTTATCATTGGAGATGAACCAGACATAGACTTATATTCTTTAGTACATATAGAAATAAAAAATGCTCCTACCACAATTCCTACAATCTCAGGTCTAAAATACTGTAATGCCGGAACTTGTTGCATCTTTAATGCTCCCGCTGAATCTCTAATGAAACAAGCTACGCAAATCGCCATATTGGCAGGGTTTCCAAAATAGGCAAGTAATACTGCCACTAAACCGCAAATCACTCCCCCTAAAGCTAATGCTTTTTTTGAACTAAAACTCATTTTTCATACCTCCGTTATATTTTCATATTTCTTTCACTAACCTTGTTAGCATTAAATAATTATATTGGTTAATCCCTTAACCGTCTAATTGATTTTTTTTATAAATCCATATGAATTTATAGCTTTTTTCTATACTGAACCTCTTTATAAATTCATGTTCCAAACTATTTTCCATATTTACAATTATATTTTTAACTTTTTTCTATTATTTTACACATTTCACCTAAAATATTATTATGAAGAAAACTAGTTAGCTCTATCCTGACAAAAATAAAGTTATAATTTCAAACAATAATTTATTACACAAAAAGCTCCTAAATCCTAAGATTTAAGAGCTTTTTCTATAATAATATTTGAACTATACGCAACTATTTAGCTTTACATTCAAACAATTCTGCCAAAGACTTTGATTGTAATTCATTATTAATCATGTTCTGAATACGTCCCATTTCATTATGAATTGCACAATTTTGCATACCTTTGCAATCTTTATATTTACCACATTCTTCTGTCTCTAAACAGCTATTTAATGAAATACTTTTATTAATTGCAAGTCCTACATCAAAAAGAGTAACTTGATCTAGTGGTTTACTTATAATGTATCCACCTTGTACCCCTCTATAACTTTTTAAGAAACCTTCAATTTCAAGCAATCTTGTAAGCTTATAAGTAATTGGCTTTGAAATACATTCTTCCTTTGCAATGTAGTTTACATTGTGTAATTCTCCATCTGATAATGCACGTAGAATTCTAATACTGTAATCACATTCCTTTGTAAATAACATAATACCTTCCTCCCTAAATTTCCCTTCATTCTCTTATTCGTTCGATAATTATCCAATACAAAATTTATTTTAACGACTGTAAAAATATACTCTTGAAAAAAAGTTTATATATTTTTACTTTAGATGAGATAAACTACAGAAAGTATACTTCTCATAATTTATCTTATATTTGTATAGTATACACTATTATATAAATACAAGTCAAACACATTTTCTATATTTTACATAATAAAACAATTTTAATATAAATCCCCTTAAATATGTAATCTATTCAATGGTGAAGCATATATTTTATCTTTGTAACGATACTATACCTTTTGATAGTATTTTAAACCAATTATACATTTTATTCAACTTTTTCTTGCTGAAAACCCGAAATCAAAAGACGAATGACAATATATACTTAATTATTTTAATAAAAATCAAAAATATATCCTTCAAGCTTTGAAATCTAGTAAGAAAAATACTTTTATTTATAAAGGAACTCATATTAAAATTTTACTTTACAATCTTGTAGAAATAGTATATAAAAGAACTCATATCAATTTACCATTTGCAAATTAACATGAGTTCTCATTCTTATACTTAAATTAGTTTTGGTTTATGAAAATAGATAAAAAAGATGTGTTAATAAAAAGCTCGCTTCTCATAATTTATTTCGTTCTATCTGTACTTATATCATATGTCCAATCATTAATACCGCCCATATTGGAAATATCTGTATATCCTAATTTTTCCATTACCATGGCAGCTCTAGCAGCTTTCTTTCCAATAGAACAGTATAACACATATTTCTTGTTCTTATCAGGATATACATCTTGCACCGTGGAAACAAAAAACAATATAGGAATATTGTATGCACCTGGAATATGCCCTTCTAGATACTCATCAGGATTTCTCACATCTATTAAAACAAAATCCTCTTTATCATCCATCATTTTTTTCACGTCTTCCGGTGAAATATCTTTTATTATTGTATTAATCATTTTTATCACCTTTAACCTAAGCTAACTTTTTTAACATCTGCATTTGAATGTATTAATTCTGCTCATTTACCTATGTTATCATTTTTAACATCAGCATTCAAATGTATCTGCTCTAGCATTTTACTATACTATTTTTTTAATATCATTACTTTGAATTTATCTCTTCTTAAAAACTATCTGGGTAGCAATTTCATCAGCTTTGTCTTTATTTAAAATCTTTTCAATAAGTTTAAGTGCAAAGGCAATAGCAGTTCCTACCCCTCTACTGGTAACTAAATTTCCGTCAACTACAACTTCATCTGTTTTATGATTTCCCTCTGTAATTTCTTTTTCTACTCCCGGAAAACAAGTGAAAGTTCTATCCTTTAGAAGTCCACAATCAAACAATACAAGAGGTGCGGCGCAAATAGCACCAACTAATTTATCATTATTTGCAAAATATTTAATCACACGCTTTGTAGGTTCATCTCCTCTTAAATTAGTTACTCCCGGCTGTCCTCCCGGAATAACTATTCCGTCATATTCTGAATAATTGGCTTCCTCAAAAGTTTTATCAGCAATTACTGTTATATGATGAGCACCACCAACTGCTGTATTATAATTTGAGATTGATATTGTATCTACTAATATTCCTGCTCTTCTTAGCAAATCTATTGCCGAGAAAGCTTCTACTTCTTCAAAACCATTTGCAAGTAATACACATATCTTTTTCATAGGTTTCATCCTCCACATAACTTATCTGATACCCCTAAATATATTTTTTTAGATAATTCATAAATTTAAACATATCCAAAATAATTTTTTTTTCATAATACCATTTGAAAAGCCTATCAAATTCTACATCTATCATAAAATAAAGATAATACGGCTTTTTATAAATTTCCTATAATTCCATATGATAAAATCGTCATTAGAACTGCTGCTAGAAGAACTCCTAAAATTATTGCAGGAAAGGCTTTTTTGAATTTAATTCCTAGTAATGCTGCGATTAATGCTCCTGTCCAAGCTCCAGTTCCAGGTAATGGAATTCCTACAAAAAGCACAAGCCCCCAAAATTCATATTTGCTAATATTTTTACTTTTACTCATTGCTTTTTCTTCTAGCTTATGTATTTTAGGTGCAATTTTGGGAAGGCTCTTTAGCCAATCAAAAATCTTAGTTATAAGTAAAAGAATAAATGGAATTGGAATTAAATTTCCAATTATGCAAATAGGAATTGCCTTGCCCATAGCAATATTTAAAAACTTTGGACCTGCAGCTAAAATTCCCCCTCTAAGTTCTAAGATAGGTATCATTGAAACAATTAAAACTATAATATCTTTACTTAAAGCACCACTAAGTCCATTAACTACCATATTTACTAAATGTTCTACCACAGAAAACCTCATATATTATGATGTACATAATATCTTTCTATTTAATTATCATAATTTTTATTTATATATTTCAAACTGCAATACTTATATATTTTCAACAAAGCAATACTATATTCACTTATATAAAAATCATAGTAAATTAAATTGTATATATTATTTAATCAATATAAACGGAATTTACTAGCATATTCTATATTTTCAAATTGGAAATAATCTTCAATCTATCATGTTCTACAAATTATAGTCTGCTGCAAGTTTTTTCCATGCTTCCATGGAATTTTTGATTGTTTCAAAAGCTACACAATATGCAATTCTCACATATCCTGGTGCTCCAAATGAAGAACCTGGAACGATTAGAATGTTGTATTTTTTAGCATTTGCAACAAATTCTTTTTCATCAGCTATTGGTGCTTTCATAAATAAATAGAATGCACCTTGAGGCTTAATTACATCAAATCCTAAGCTTTCAAGTCCTTCGTATAAAGTCAATCTGTTTCTATCATAAAATTCTAAATCAGTTTTAGCTTCTAAGCTTCTTTTCACTACTTGTTGAAGTAGGGTTGGTGCATTTACAAAGCCCAAAATACGAGTTGCAACTACACAGGCATTAAACAGCTCATCATAATCTTTTACTTCATCGGGAATAACTAAATATCCAATTCTTTCTCCCGGAATTGAAAGAGATTTGCTAAATGAATATCCAACTATTGTATTTGCATAATATTTAGTAAGATATGGCACTTCTACCTCTTCATATGCAAGCTCACGATATGGCTCATCAGAAATAAGATAAATCTCATGTTCAAATCTTGCCTCAAATCCTCTTAAAATAGCACAAAGATTTTTAATAAACTCTGCATTTAGGATAACTCCTGTTGGATTATTAGGATTATTAATTATAATTGCTTTAGTTTTAGGCGTTATTAACTTTTCAAATTCTTCTAAAGATGGAACAAAGCCATTCCCAGGACAAGGAGGAACTGTAACTAAAACTCCATCATAATTCTCAACGTAGTTTTTATATTCTCCAAAGTATGGTGCAAATACAATAACCTCATCTTCTGGATCTAATATAGACTTTAAAGCAACATTTAAACCACCGGCTGCACCAACTGTCATTAGAATATTTCGTGCCTCAAAATATGTGTCAAATCTTTTATTAAGAGACTTAGCAATTGCATCTCTTACATCTTCAAACCCGGCATTGGAATTATTATATCCATGAAGAGTCATGCTATCTAAATTGGAAACAGCATCTATAATTCCATCATTTACCTCAATAGGCGCAGGAGTGCTTGGATTTCCTAAGCTAAAATCAAAAACATTTTCTCGTCCATATTCTTTAGCAAGACGGTTACCCTCTTCAAACATAGCTCGAATTGCAGAGCTATTTGCTACCATTTTAGTCATCTTCTTTGAAATCATAATTCTCTCCTCATATTTTGAATATTCATTTCACCCAACATATACTTACATTTCGAAAAACTTCTTTTACAAATAACTATAAAAATCTGTTTTATATCATATTTTTCTATATTTCTAAAAATGTATATCTTGTCTAGATTTAAAAATAAATCTACTAAAATTAGTTTTATAAAATAACTATTTTAGGGTAACTATACCCTTCTCTTCTAAAAATACCGGCTTGTAAGACAATTTAGCCTTTCTTAGTCCTTCTGCTCCTGTATCTTCTTCTCTATTTACATAGGTATATCCTTCCATTTCGTTACTTACGAATTGTTGGTTAATCATAGGATATGCCCCTTGGATATCAGCTCTAGCTTTTTCAATATGTACAACAAATGTATCAGAAGATAATGGCTCTCCCACTGTAAATGCGACTACTTCTCCATCAATTTTAAGAACTCCGCCAATTAATCCTAATTCTTCAAATAATCTAAGAGAATTTAAAGTAACTGCTGTTTCTGCTACCTTTTCCGGATCAACTTCCACGTCATTTTCTCTTCTCCATTCAAGAGCCATATCAAAACAAGCATCTCTGTTTTCCAATGATAATTTTTCATAAGTCCAATTATCATAAGTTCTTATAAAATTATTTATATGATTTCTCTTGCTATGAAGCTTTTTACCTGCTAATGTAGCAAGTTTTTCTCTATCATAAACATAATCAGCTAAATCTCTATCATATTCAATCTGATATTTATCTGGATATTCTTCCTCTAACCAATTAAACATACCATTGGTGATGTGATACAATTCAAAAGGTAAATTTCGCTCTTTATAATACTCTTCAATCCACTGCAAAGCATCTCTTTTAGCCTGATTATCTCCCACTGGAAATGCAAAGCTAGTATGGTTCTCATCTTGACTTTTAAATACTATAGCACCATTTATTTTAGCCCATGTAACCGGATAAAATCTTGACCACAAGTATATATTAGTAAATGTCCTTTCGCAACTTCTTGAAGGATATTCCTTAAAATATGGTTCTATTATATCCTTATGCTCCAATTCTGGTCGTAAAAACTCTACTTCTTCCATTATCTCTCCCCTATTATTTTAAAAATTATACTACCGCTGAAAATTAATATTTTAAATTGTCAAAAAATCTTTAATCTTAAGCCACTATATTAGTCTAATAAAAAACTTAATTAAAAATTTTTCCATCATGAGAGACTTTAACTCCTCATGAATAATGACTTTCTTAGTTTATCTTTTAAATATGTATATTTTTTGTATATTTTACCTAAATTCATTTTTTTCTTTAAATATACTAACCTTTTTTCCAATAAATATTTTCTACAACTATCATTTATTTTATCGCGAAATTATAACGATGACAAATTATAAAGTCCTTCATATATACCATTTTTCTTCATTAATTCTTCGTGAGTACCTTCTTCTGCTATACCATCTTCTGTAAGTACAAGAATTTTCTTCGCATTTCGAATTGTTGTAAGTCTATGGGCAATTACAAATGTAGTTCTATCATGAGCCAGATTTTCAAGAGAATCTTGAACCACCTTTTCACTTTCATTATCAAGAGCTGAAGTTGCTTCATCAAAAATAAGTATTGGTGGATTTTTAAGAAATACTCTGGCAATTGAAAGCCTTTGTTTTTGACCTCCCGAAAGTTTAACACCACGCTGTCCAATATCTGTCTCATAACCTTCTGGAAATCCCATAATAAATTCATGAGCATTTGCTCTATTTGCAGCAATAAGTACTTCTTCATCTGTTGCATCAGGTCTACCGTAGCGAATATTTTCCATAATTGTTCCTGCAAATAAATAAACATCCTGCTGAACAATTCCCACATTAGACCTTAGTTCATTTAATTTCATATCTCGAATATCTATTCCATCAATTAAGATTTCACCTTCTGTTACATCATAAAATCTTGGTATCAAACTGCAAATGGTAGTTTTTCCGGCTCCTGACGGGCCAACAAGAGCGATATATTCTCCTGCAGGTACATTTAGATTAATATCATCTAGTACCTTCTCTTTATTTCCTTCATATTGAAAACTAACATGATTAAACTTAATATTTCCCTTAAGTGTATCCACAGAAATTGCATTTTCTTTATCTTTAATATCCGGAGCAATTTCCATAATTTCAAGAAAACGTTCAAATCCGGTATATCCATTTTGGAATTGTTCTCCGCTATTAACAAGCTTTTTAACCGGCTCAATAAAATTATTTATATAAAGTAAAAATGTAATTAAATCTGTCACAGGAAGTGCCTTAGTTGATAGCATTAAACCGCCAACTATTAGAACGCAAACTGTTATAAGGGTACTCATTCCATTAAGACCGGAATTATACAATCCCATGTAAATATAGCTGTCTTTTTTAGCTTCAAAGAACTTCATATTTCCTTTTTGAAATTTTTTCAGCTCTTCTTTTTCATTTGCAAAGGATTTTACAACACGGACTCCTGCTAAACTATCCTCAATTTGACTGTTTATATCTGCAATTTTTGCTCTATTTTTTGCAAATGCACTTTTCATTTTTTTATTTACAACAACTCCATAAATTGCCATAAATGGAATAAATATAAATGCTACAAATGCAAGTTTAACATTTATCATAAATAAAATTATAAATGAACCGATAAGTTTAATAATGGAAATTAACACATCTTCCGGTCCATGGTGAAGTAGTTCACTTATATCAAAAAGGTCACTAGTTACACGGCTTAAAAGATGACCAACTTTTTGATTATCAAAGAAGGCAAAGGAAAGCTTTTGATAATGACCGAATATATCTCGGCGCATGTCTGCTTCCATCTTAGCACCCATTATATGACCCCAGTAAGAAATATAAAAATTACAGCCGAATTCAATTATTACTAGTCCAACCATTACAAGTCCTAGAATAATAATTGTCTTATCAACTTTTGTAACATCAAAATAAACTACTTCATTTGTAATATATCTTACAATTAGAGGGATAACTAAAGTTACCCCTGCTCCAATAATTGCAAAAAATAAATCACTAAAGAAAAGTAGTTTATATGGTTTATAATATGAAATTAATTTAAGTAATTTCTCTTTCATTTTAATCCAATCTATTTTATTTTAAAATGTAGCTATAAATATGTCTTTTAACTATATGCAATCTATCTTACATTTAATTGTGCTAAACATCTTTCAAGAATAACTTCAACTTCTTTTTTTTAAGCTGCATCTTGTAGTTTAGATAGTTTCGCTGCTTGGTCTGCTGCTATTAAACTATCTATTATTTCGTCTAAATCTCCATTCATAACTTGTTCTAATTTGTATAAAGTAAGCTTAATTCTATGCTCTGTTACACGTCCTTGTGGGAAGTTGTAAGTTCTGATTTTTTCAGATCTATCTCCAGTTCCTACCTGACTTTTTCTTGCTTCTGATTCAGCATCATGTTTCTCCTGCTCTGCTAAATCATATAGTTTAGCTTTAAGGACTTTTAAAGCTTTATCCTTATTCTTTAATTGAGATTTTTCATCCTGGCAAGATATAACAATACCTGTTGGAATATGTGTTAAACGAACAGCTGAATCTGTTGTATTTACACATTGTCCACCATTACCTGAAGCTCTAAATACGTCAAATTTGCAATCGTTCATATCAAGCTCAACTTCAACATCTTCTGCTTCCGGCATAATAGCTACTGTAATTGTAGAAGTATGAATACGTCCACCACTTTCTGTTTCCGGAACACGCTGAACTCGATGAACTCCACTTTCATATTTAAGACGTGAATATGCACCTGCTCCTGAAATCATAAATACACACTCTTTAAATCCGCCGATACCATTTTCATTTAGTTCGATAAGCTCTGTTTTCCAACGGCGATTTTCAGCATAGTGATAATACATTCTATAAACTTCTGCCGCAAAAAGCGCAGCCTCATCACCACCGGCACCTGCACGAATTTCAACAATAACATTCTTTTCATCATTAGGGTCTTTAGGAAGAAGAAGAATTTTAAGCTCTTGCTCTAAAGCTTCTACTCTATCTTTCGCTTCAGCAAGCTCTTCTTTAGCAAGCTCTTTCATCTCTTCATCTGTCTCTTCTTCAATCATAAGAAGGCTATCTTCTATAGCCTGTTTACTATCCTTATATCCTTTATAAGCTTCAACTATTGGAGCCAAATCGCTTTGCTCTTTCATAAGATTTTTAAATCTTTTTTGGTCATTTGCAAGGTCCGGCTCTGAAAGCTCTCCCATAATCTCTTCATATCTTATAAGTAAATCTTCTAATCTATCAAACATAATTTCTCCTATTTTTTCATCTTTTTACAAATTTAGAATTAATTTAATACCTGTCCATGTTTTGATAATATCCGCTAGAGATTTACTATGTATTTTAAATGTTTCATTACTATCAATCCTTTATATATTACTATATTTTTCAACACTTCATTATACCAAATACTACTTAACTTAGACTATTATACATAAATCTTTCATTCATTAATTTTGAGAAACTTTCAAAATGATATTTTTTTGTTACAAATCATTTTTTGTACCTTTATCAATGGTCATTTCATTATTCAAACTTTTATTTGTAATATCATATTTTCCCATTACAACTCTATCAAGACCTGCTAAGTCAGGGATTATCTTTATTTCCGTAAAACCAGCTTTTTTCATAAGTCCAGCTACTGCATCACCCTGATCAAATCCAATCTCAAAAATCAAGAAGCTATAATCTTTTAAATAATTTTTAACTTCCTCTATGATTTTATTATAGAAATACAAACCATCACTATGTCCATCAAGGGCAAGCCTTGGATCATGATCTTTTACAATTTCATCAAGTCCATCTACTTCTGCACTTTTAATATATGGAGGATTACTTACTATTACATCATATTTCCCTCTCACATTTGCAAATAAGTCACTTTGGATAAAATCTACATTAATTAATTTTTCTGATGTATTACTAGCATACTCATTTGAAGAAGAAATAAGGTTAGCTTTATTTTTATTTGCAATTTGAAGAGCAGCACTTGAAATATCTACTCCTACTCCGTGAATTCTAGAAATATCAGAACCCGACAGTCCACTATCTAAAAGTTTCATAAGACTAATTAAAATACAGCCTGAACCTGTACACATATCTAAAATATCAATATTAAGAGGTCTTTCAAAATGCTCCCCAATAATTCCTAATGTTTTGCTAACTAAGACTTCAGTTTCTGGACGAGGAATTAGTACATCTTTACTAACTTTAAAAGTAAAGCCACAGAACTCTGTTTCACCTGTTATATGTTGAACCGGAATGCCTGAACTTCTTTTAATAATTTCCTCTTTAAAAGCTAAAATCTGATAGGGTGTCATAAGTTTCTTTGGATTGCTGTAATAAAGTGCCTTTGTAAAATATTTTTTATTTGAGATTTTATTTTCTGGGTAATATCTATTTTTTCCCATACTTTCTTTTTCATAAAAATCTACGTCTCTATTTGCAAAATCAATATTATCTTGTTTAATTATTTTAGTATTAGGATTATCATAGCTATCCATTACATAAGTTAGAAGGAGCCATGCATCTACGCTAGGTTCCGCATCTCCGGCATCTTTAAGAGTCATGGCACCTGCTCTTAATACTTCTTCCATAGGCATCTCTTCTTCAATATCTTGCTTAGATTGCCATTTTTTCCAGTCAAAAACTGCCTCAACTGCAGCAATTGCTACCTCAATCATATCGTCTGTAGGCTCACTAGTTGTAATTCTTTGAACTGCAAGTCCCGGTGCACTTAAAAGATTAATAATTTTATTATCTGATCTCCCGGCAAGTTTTAAAAGTTCATATGAAAAACTTGCTACAAATGGGAGAATTAAAATACGAACTAAAATTCTTAGCCAAAAAGTTTTTACCGGAATTAATAATAAAAGAATAATTCCAATTAAAATGACAAAAAACAAAAAGCTTGTTCCACAGCGTTTGTGAAATCTACTACTAGTTCTAACATTTTCTACAACTAAAAGCTTGCCATCTTCAATACAATTAATACACTTATGCTCTGCCCCATGATACATATAAGTCTTTTTAATATCACTAATCTTCCCTACTAAAAAAACATATAATAAAAATATACCAATTCGAACAATTCCTTCGATTACTGTACGTACCTCATATGATTTCACAATTGGCTTTAAAAAAATCATAAGTACGTATGGTAAAATCATAAAAATACCTATTGCAAATATAAAAGATATTCCTATAATGCCATAAGTTACTGCCTTATCCTTCCATGAGGTCACTTCTTTCTCTATATTTTCATCCTCTAACATATCTGCAGAGGAATTTAAAGTTTTAATTCCTACAACTAGAGAGTCAATAAAAGCAAAAACTCCTCTAATAAATGGAAGATTTTTGATATTCTTCTTATCTAATTCTTCACCAATTTTCTCTTCTTTTAAAGCTATCTCCCCATCTTCTTTTCTAACTGCAATAGCAAGTCTGTTGCTGTTTCGCATCATAATTCCATCTAAAACAGCTTGACCACCTATCCCCGAATTTCTCATTCAAAATCTCCTTGTTTTTATATACTTAAACCTTATTAACTTTTATTTTAAAGGTCTTTAATTGTTCTAAGCCTTTAACTTATTTAAACTCTTAATTATTCTAAGTCTTTAATATATTTAAATTCTTAATTATTCTAAGGCTATAATTATTCTATACTACATAAAGTCATTCATCTGTGACAAAAAAGGCTGAGGATTAACCTCAGCCCGTTTTTTATATTCTTATTTATCAATACCATATTTCTTGTTAAACTTATCAACACGACCACGAGCTTGATTAGCCTTTTGTTGTCCTGTATAGAATGGATGGCATTTTGAAC
Source organism: Lachnospiraceae bacterium (assembly GCA_031263035.1). Classification (GTDB taxonomy): domain Bacteria; phylum Bacillota; class Clostridia; order Lachnospirales; family Lachnospiraceae; genus JAISGP01. The sequence continues at coordinate 21,209 of JAISGP010000125.1, forward strand.
AAATTTCAACGTGGATATCTTCCTTAGTTGAACCTGTTGTAAATGTGTTTCCGCAGTTACAAGTTACTGTTGCTTGATGGTATTCTGGATGTATTCCTTTTTTCATAATTTTCACCTCATATATTTGAATGTTTCCGACACTCTAAATTTTGTCATCATTTCTGACAACTCTAGAATGATACCATATTTCTAGGGTTTTGTCTATATCCTACTTGTGAACATTTTTTGCAAATAATATTTTATATCTTAATCTATCTATTGTTATTTGCATTTCAAAAATTGAAATAGTTTTTTTATCCTTTTGCTTTTCTTAGTACTTTAAGAACTATTGCAAATATGATAAAATACTTTTAGTTTTATTTGCAAGGTTATTTGCAAAAATAGAAAAAATAATAGGGAAAGAAGGATACTAATATGTTATTGTTATCGAAAGAAGACATAAAAGAAGTCTTCACTATGAAAGATGCTTTTGCTGCTGATAAGGATGCATTTGCACTATTTTCTGCCGGCAAAAGTGACGTGCCACTTAGAACACAGATTATGGCTCCAAAGCAAGAGGGAACTTTCTTGTTTATGCCATCTTATATTTCAGATATTGATGCAGCTGGAATTAAAATCATCGATATTTTCTCAAAAAATATTGATAAAGATCTCCCAACTTCTTCATCTCAAGTTATTCTTATTGACGGTGAAACAGGAATTATAATTGGAATTTTAGATGGAAATTATGTAACCGGACTTAGAACCGGAGCTGCTTCTGGGGTAGCCTTTGATATTTTGGGTAAAAAAGATGCTAAAATCGGTGCACTTATCGGAACCGGTGGACAAGCTGCTTATCAACTTGAAGCAATGCTTTGTTCAAGAGATTTAGATGAAGTTCGCGTGTATAGTAGAAATCATGAGAGAACTTGCGACTTTGTAAATAGAATGAATGTTGAGATGGCAGACTATGGCACTAAAATTATCGGTGTTAATTCATCTGATGAGGCAATTGATAATGCAGATTTAATTATCACTGTTACTCCATCTACTAAACCTGTATTTGACGGAAATAAAGTTAAAGCCGGTGCTACAGTTAGCTGTATCGGCTCATATCAACCTCAAATGCAAGAGATGCCCCCAGAGATTTTAACTCGTGCTAGCAAATTATACTTTGACTCAAAAGATGCAGTTCTTTCAGAAGCAGGAGATATCCTTATTCCTCTTCACGATGGAACAATCACAGAAGATAAATTTACCGGAGACATAGGTGACGTAATACTTGGAAATCTTACCGGACGTGAAAACGATGAAGAAATCATAGTATTCAAATCTGTTGGAATTGGAACCCAAGACCTAGTAACCGCCAAAGCAATATATGACAAATCTAAGAAAAATCTAATCGGCACAGAGTGGAACTAGACACCTTAAAAACTACACCAAACGCCTCTTAAGATTATGTGGTAAAATAAAAACAATATTATGTGTTTTGAACATTAGCAAATTATCGTTACAATGAGCACGATGTCTGAACTGCCGTCGCTTGTCCGAAGCGTAGCAAGTTTGCGTAAGGCAGTTCTCTACTAGACGAGTGCGAATTGTAGATAATTTGCGAGAGAAAAACACATGATATTGTTTTATTTTTTACTCACATAAACGTTACATCTATAAATTAAACCAAGCATCCAACCCTAAATATGTAGCACTTTCACCCAACTCTTCCTCTAATCTTAAAAGCTGATTATATTTAGCAACCCTATCTGTTCTACTAGGAGCACCTGTCTTAATCTGTCCACTATTTAAAGCAACTGCAATATCTGCAATAGTTGTATCTTCCGTTTCACCACTTCTGTGTGATGTAACCGCAGTGTATCCTGCCCTATTTGCAGTTTCAATAGCTTCGAAAGTCTCAGTAAGCGTTCCAATCTGATTTACCTTTATAAGAATTGAATTAGCTACTCCCATATCAATTCCTTTTTGCAAACGTTTTACATTAGTTACAAAAAGATCATCTCCAACTAATTGAATTTTCTTTCCTAACTTTTCTGTAAGAAGCTTCCAACCAGCCCAATCTTCCTCTGCCATTCCATCTTCCAAAGAAATAATCGGATACTTATTAACTAAATCAACCCAGAAATCAACCATTTGCTCTCTTGTAAAAAGTTGTTTTGTTTTCCAAAAATAATATTTGCCAGTTTCGCCAATCTTTTCTGCCTCATCATACATTTCTGTAGATGCAGGATCAAGGGCAATTCTAAAATCATCATAAGGCTTAAATCCAGCTTTTTCTACAGCTTCAATAATTAGCTGAATAGCTTCTTCATCATTTGCAAGGTTAGGTGCAAATCCACCCTCATCTCCAACTGATGTGGCAAGTCCTCTAGATTTGAGAACTCCTTTTAAAGTATGAAAAACTTTAGCACAGTTTTCAAGAGCTTCGTGAAAACTCTTGGCTCCCACTGGCATAATCATAAATTCTTGACAATTTATAGAATTATCTGCATGCTTTCCACCATTAATAATATTCATCATAGGAACCGGTAGTGTATGGGCATAAGTGCCGCCTAAATATCTATAAAGGCTAAGTCCAATTGCTTCTGCTGCCGCTTTAGAAACAGCAATAGAAACTCCGAGAATTGCATTTGCACCAAGACGAGATTTATTAGGGGTGCCATCAAGCGTGGTCATCTTTCTATCAATAGCCATCTGATCTAAGCCATTCATTCCAAGAATTGCTTGCTTTATTTCAGTATTTACATTTTTAACAGCTGATAAAACTCCTGTTCCGCTATAATGGTCAGAATCTTTATCTCGTAATTCATAAGCTTCAAATGCTCCGGTACTTGCTCCACTTGGCACAGCAGCACGTCCTAAAAAATCACCCTCTAAAGTAACCTCCACTTCAACCGTTGGATTACCTCTTGAATCCAAAATCTCACGGGCATAAACATCAGTAATTTCATAATTTAAATTCATCTTTGTCCTCCATTTCTTTGTTTTTCTCGAAGTTAATTGTATTATTTTAAATACACTTTTATGTTAATATCATATGAAATAATTATGTCTTTAATTTAACTACAAAAACTCCCAAGAGCAGAAAACTCTCGGGAGCAAACTTAACAAATATTATGAGAAGAAAAGATTTTTCGCTAAATCACTTATTCAAAAGCATACCTTCAATCAATAAATGTTTTTGAACTTCAAATAATCTATTCTTCTGTTTTTTCGGTAGTCTTACTTTCTTCAAAGCAAATTTCATTAACACTACCTGTATTTTTCTTTCCAACATATAAAAAGCCATCTATTTCATCAAGCTTTTTATTTCTATATTTTCTAACAACCACTGAAAATACTATGGCAGCTACAAGAAAAACCAAACCCAATATATTAAATAACATGTAAACACCTCATTCTTTTATGGTATTATAATTTCTAGTTTCATTATAAACTTTCCATTTTTTTATCAGAAAATTTATACTTTATTTATTATATCAAGGTTAGTATACAAATGTCAAGGTTACAACATATTTTAACTATATTTTTAATCTAATATCCAATTCTACAGGACAATGATCTGAACCCATTATATCAGTTAATATCTCAGCACTCTCTATCTTATCTTTTAATTTAGGAGAAGTCATGAAATAATCAATTCTCCAACCTGCATTCTTTTCTCTAGCTTTAAATCTATAACTCCACCAAGAGTACTTAACTTCTTCCGGATGAAGTAATCTAAATGTATCGATAAACCCAGCAGCTTTAGCAACTCGGAATTTATCTCTCTCTTCATCTGTAAAACCTGCATTTTTGTGATTGGTTTTTGGATTCTTAATATCTATCTCTTCTGCTGCTACATTCAAATCACCAGCCCATATAACAGGCTTCTTTTCTTCTAACTTTTTCTGAAAATCTAAAAAAGCATCTTCCCATTTCATACGATAATCTAATCTTTTAAGCTCATTTTGAGAATTAGGGACATAAACACAAGTAAAATAAAAATCCTCAAACTCTAAAGTAATAACTCGACCCTCATTATCGTGTTCTTCTATTCCAAGTCCATAAGTAACTGATATAGGCTCTTCCTTAGTAAAAATAGCTGTGCCAGAATATCCCTTCTTCTGGGCATAATTAAAATATTGAAAATATCCTGGAAGATCTAAATCAAGCTGACCTTCCTGCATTTTAGTTTCCTGTACACAGAAAATATCTGCATCTGCTTCATGAAAAAAATCTAAAAATCCCTTAGTAACTGCAGCTCTAATTCCATTTACATTCCATGATATTAATTTCATAAAATTATAACCTCTTTCTTTTATACAACAATTATTCTCTAAATTATATTTTCAAATATAACTTTTCGCTCATAATAAAATCATTAAACTAGTTAATTTATATTTGCAAATAAAACCTTCTATCCATATTCAAATCATTAATATAATCAAGCAATATTTGCAAATAAAAAATCATATCTATTATAGAAAATACTTTAATAATATACTTTCCTCAAAAACAAACCTCTAGCAGGTGCAAGTGGTCCTGCCGTACTTCTATCTTCTGCAGCAATAATAACAGGCATCATATCTGCACTAATATCTCCTGAACCAACAGCCAACAATGTTCCTACCATTATACGAACCATATGATATAAAAATCCAGTACCATAAACTGTAATTCGAAGCTTATCTCCACTTGGTACAAGTTTAATATCTGTGATAGTTCTTATAGTATCCACTCTCTCCCTATCATCTGTAAAACTTGCTAAATTCTTGGTACCGATTAAATGCTCCGCTGCTTTTTTCATAGCAATTATATCCAATTTTACTGGATAATGATAACAATATCTTCTAGAGAAAACATCTGGCTTTTCTCTACAATCTACATAATACTCGTACTTTTTACCCTTAGAATCTTTTCTTGCATGAAATCCATTTTTAACAAGTTTTATATCTGCAATTCTAATATCCTCCGGCAAATATCTATTAATATTTTCAAGTAATTCATCAGTATCATAGGCTTTGGATAGCTCAATACTTGCAACCTGTCCTCTTGCATGAACCCCAGCATCAGTTCTACTTGCTCCATCCACCTTAACATTATATCCAACTAATCCAGAAATACTTCTCTCCAAAATAGCCTGAATTGTATTCTCTGTATTAGCTTGACGTTGCCAACCCTGATAACGACTACCATCATAAGTAATTGTAAGTTTATAAGTTCTCATCTATCATTCCCCACATCCTTTAATTTTTAAACTATTGCAAATATCTCTTTATCCTTTAATTAGAAACCAATTCACTTGTACCTAATATTTATAATATTTTTTCTTATAATATTCCACTTCTCATGATTATAAATTTCGACATATTGTGTAATCACAATTTTAAAGATTTAAATTATAACATCCGCCTTTGATTATACTGTGAAAGTAGAAAAAAAGCAAAGCTATAAAAACTTCACTTTCAAAATATATCACTACTTCCCATAAAAAAACACCTTGATTTTTATAGTGAAATAATTTACAATATCTTAAGTATCGGGGTATGGCTCAGTTTGGTTAGAGCGCACGGCTGGGGGCCGTGAGGTCGCAAGTTCGAATCTTGTTACCCCGATTATTGATAGAATAAATTCTATCGATAATGCAACTATTACATAAACTAAATTCAATTATCGAGGAATTAACCCATAAAAACACGCCTCTCATGCTTGCATGAAAGAGGCGTGTTATTATGGGTATAATTCCGTAAGGATGAAAAATATTGAGAAATGTCATAGACATTTTCGAAATATTTTTTATTCCTCGATAATTGTTGTACAAAATTAAAACTTGTAATCTCATAGCTCATATGCCTGCCTAATTCAGCGAGATGAAGCGTAGCGTAATCGAGCTGGCGTACTAACGCATTCATAATATTTTTTATTTCCCTGATAATTATAGTAACAAAATTCAACTTCTACCTCACAGCTCATATGCCTGCCTAATTCAGCGAAATGAAGCGTAGCGTAATCGAGCTGGTACACTAATACCCTCTCCCCTACATCTTCTTATTAAAATTCCCACTTACACTTACATCGTGAACCTTTACTATAAATGCATTCTCATCGTATCTATTTATAAATTCCTCTAATTCAGAAATCTCATACTTTGAAACAATTGTAAATAAAACACTAGTATTCTCCTTGGTATACTCTCCGATAGCATTCCAAGTACTCATACCTCTTTTAATATGCTTAGTAGTCCATTTAATTATAGGTGTCGGATTTTTCTTAGTAAAAATAAGAACCTCCGAAGCAATATTTTCTGAATGAATTTTATCCAATAAAATCGAATAAATTATCGAATAAAAAATACTCTGAATTGCAGTTTCAATATTAAATAAAATAGCACAAAGACCGTAAACCAATACATTTGTACCTACAGTCATCTTTCCAATAGATGCATTAGGATTTTTCTGTATCCAAAGAAGTCCAATAATATCAGTTCCTCCTCCAGAACCATGAGCATAAAAAACAATACCTGCCCCAATACCACCTAAAATTCCACCGGCAATAATAGAAACTAAAGTATCATGAATTTCAACTAAATTCATAGGAATAAGCGTTAGTGCCACTGACTGTACTGTAACACATAGAATATTTCTAAAGAAATAACTCTTTCCTAACTTTCTATAACACTGTATAAACAGCGGAATATTAATTATATATGACAACACTCCCGCATAATTCGTATGAGGTGCTCCCAAAAATGGAAATGCCTTTTTTAGCAAATTTACTGCTATCTGGCATAATCCCAAAACTCCACCACTGTACATACCCTTATTTACAACGAAAACATTAAGGGCAAATGCAACAATAATCTCGCCAATACACATCAAAAAAATATCTCTGTAAAATCTCATGTTCTGCTTCTGTTTGAAATTCATAATCGCTCCAAAGAAAAAACTGTATTTTTTTAATCCGTCATTATTATATTCTATTTTTATATAAAGTCAATTTCATACATAAATTCGTCATTATTCAATTACGAAAGATCTCTCAAAATATTTACTTAAATGTATATATTGAAAATTTAAAAATAGTATTCTAAGATCATAGGTTTATTTTCCCGTGTCTAGAATACTATTTTTATAATTTTTCTATTAATACCAAAAGTATTTAATCAATATTACTATTTCTCTAAATAAAATATAACTCCCATATTTTTCCAGTGTTTCTTCTTTAAAGAATTAACCTTACTTTTAGAATTTGCTAAATAATATGATCCTAATTTCTTAGTTCCTTTTAAATTTGGATTATACATAAGGTATATTGCTTTATTACCTTTTTGGGATTTGCAACTATAGAACTTAGCACCTTCATTCTTAAAACCTGATTTTTTCAACTTCTTAATAACCTTACTTGAAGTAGTATAATAATACCCATATTTTTTACTGTATAACTGGTAAACTTTTTTTCCAGAGTTTGGTAAATTTCCTACTACACCCTTATACTTGTAATTTTTAGGAGGTTTTATGGCTTTACTATAACTTTTTGTATAATAATAACCATTAGTTTTCTTATTTTGAAGTTGATAAAGTCTATCATAACCTTCCACTTTTACTTTAGCCATAGCTGTTCCATAAGAAATGGTTATATACCTACTTCCAGCTTTAGTAAGAGGGAAACCAGTAACTTTACAAGAAGATAATTTTATTGTTTTAGCATATTTTCCATCGTAATAATAAACTTGTGCAGAATACTTGCTCAAACTAGGTTTTTGTCCTACAAAAAACTTCTTACCGGAAATACTAATATTTTTAAAACTATTATATGGTTCATAATAAACATTAATATACGAAGTAATATTCTGATATGTTAATTTTACAGAGTTTAAGCCTTTTTTAGTAAGAGGAATTCCACTTGCCTTAAATAAACTAAGATTTACTGTACTGTAAGTTCCATCATTATATGTAATTTTAGCAGTATAACTTCCAAGATTTACCTTATTTGTTCCATATATTTTTTTATTTGCAAGAGTAATATCACTAACAGATACAGGTGCTTTTTCTTTTCCTTGTAGTTTTATAGAAATATTACCTACATTAGAATATTCATAAGCTTGATCGTACCAACTATTAGTTCCAAATTGTTTTACGAAACTTACTCCTCTTTCCTGAACAAGATTTTCTGTTCCTAAAGCACTACCTTCAATTGGTATAGAAAAATAAGATGCATTAGGTTCTTTAGCTTGAACAACTACAGCTATTTTATCACCTTTCTCTAAAATATTCTTCTTATCAAGAGCTACGGTAAAATAACCTGCATAAGTACTTTTAAACTGTTTATATGTGGCAGTTCCTGAATTAATATCTATTATACTTCCACTGGTAGGATTACTAGATTTTGGGTTTTTATATAAATAAATATTATATGTAACTCCGGGATTATTTGCATAGACTTGCACAGAATTAAGTTCAGTATCAGTTTTCAATGTAAATACATTAGCCATCCATTCATCTGCTGACATAGTAAAACCTAAAGGATAAATTGGAAGGGTATCATAAGAATAGTTCACATCTGATTTTTGGTCATTATATTTTACCATATCAAAGTATACTGGATTCTCTATAGTTTTATCATAATAACTAAGCCAAAAATATCCATCATCACCCCAAGAATTCCCCCAACTATTTTTTACATAAAATGCTCCATCGCCTTCTGGTTTAGTAGCAAAATTATTCTTTGAGTAATTGTCATCATATCCAACTATTGTAACTCCATGATTTGCAGTAGTAGCTTCACTATATACATTACAATATGTAGCATTAGTCATTGCATTAAAATATGCAGAACTTTGGTTATGAGAAGCACC
>JAISGP010000056.1 GCA_031263035.1 Lachnospiraceae bacterium
GTGTATTATGTAGAACTTTAAGAAGTTCTAAAAATATCTTAGCAGAGATGAAAAAGAGGAATATTCCATATGTGATTTCTCATAAAGATGCATTAAATGAAAATGAGGCTCATGGAGTAAAAATCATGACAATTCATGGCTCAAAAGGACTGGAGTTTCAGACTGTAATACTACCTAGGTTAAATGAAGGAAGCTTACCCTATAGAAAAGACACATTAGACTACCAGATTGAAGAAGAACGACGACTGTTTTATGTGGCAATGACAAGAGCAAAGGAAAATTTGTTTATTACATATATTAAGAAAAATAAGGGAAAAGATGTAAAACCATCCAGGTTTTTGAAGGAATTATTTTTATGAGAATGTTACTTTTAAAATATTTTATTTGTTAAAAGAATTAGCAAAATAAAATTAGAGATTAATAATCTCAATATCAAAAATGTTAGAGAAAGAGATTAGATTACCAGAAAGTAATAAAGTCTTATCTAAAGGGTCTATTTTATCTACGTGACCAGTAATATTAACATAGTTTTTAAGGGTATCACTGTAATATATTACAGTAACTAATTCTCTATGACCTCGATTATATAGTTCATTAAGGTTAGCTTCCAGTTCATCCTGTCTGTTATCTGTAAGAGTAACTTTCTCTTCATGTATAATCCCGGCTTCATTAATTTCTCCAAAGAAGCCAGTTAATGAATCAAAAGGTGCAAATATTTTAGCTCTGTTATCATCTTCATATTTCATAATAATCATCCTTTCTTAGATTGCATAATCTAAATATTTTATTATTCAAAATACTAATAATTTTAGTACCTCTAGTTATAGAAAAAATATATAGTCTTTTAGAGTGGAGAATGAATATATTATTTTATTCTCCACTTTTATGACCACCTATCTGGTGTAGTCTTTCTCTTGTAGTACCTTCTTTTAGCAAATTCATGCCTTTGAGGACTGCAGACTTTCCATAACGTCCTTTAATATTTAAAACAGCGTGACTTATCTTCTTTTCTCTATCTAAAGCCTTAGGGTCAGTAAATAAGTCGTATTGTTCATAGCTTTCATCTAGTAGGTTGTTGCAACTAATACCAATTTTTCTAATTGGGGTATCAGTGTCAGCAATTCTCTCATAAATCTTTAACATCTCTTTTTTGATAACGGTTAGAGAATTGGTGTATACACTAAGAGTTGTACTTCCGGTAACGGTAGGCTTTATATTCTTAGAGTAGGTTACATATAGAGAAATATTATTAGTAACAACTCTTTGCTCCACTAGTTTTAGAACCTGTAGTTCTACCATCTCTTTTAAAATAAGTCTTGCTTCATCATAGGCATAATCTCGCATAAGAACTTGGCTGTTACTAAGGGAGTGAGACTTAGTCTTGTAGGATTTAATGTCTGCAATAGTAGTACTTTCTCTACCCCAAGCATGATCAATGAGAATATCAACATCTTTTCCAAATAACTTCTTTAACATCTCATAGTCTCCATGAGCAATCTCGTACATATTAGAAATACCTATCTTGGCAAGTCTTTTAGCAGTTCCTCTACCAATTCTCCAAAAATCAGTTAAAGGTTCATGAAACCATAATTCAGCTTTGAATTTCTCTTCATCTAGATAGCCAATCCAGTCGGGACTGTGTTTAGCAGTTATATCAAGAGCAATCTTAGTTAAATAAAGATTAGTTCCTATACCACAACTGGCACCAATGCCTAAAGTGTCCCAAATATCTTTAATGATGGTTTTACCTAGGGTAGTTGCATCCATATTATAGAGTTTTAAATATGTAGTCACATCTAGGAAAGCTTCATCAATAGAGTAGACTTGAATATCATCTTTAGAAATATATTTTAAATAAATCTTATATATTCTAGTAGAGTAATCTATATAAAGCTTCATCCTAGGAGGTGCCATAATATACTCTAGATGTTCAGGAATCTCAAAAACTCTACACCTATTTTTAACACCCTTAGCTTTTAAAGATGGAGAAACTGCTAAGCATATAGTCCCTTTTTCTCTAGAAGGGTCTGCTACAACTAAATCAGTAGTCATAGAGTCAAGACCTCGCTCGGCACATTCTACAGAAGCATAGAAAGACTTAAGGTCTATGCAAATATATATATGATTGTCCAAAGAAATCACCACCTAAAAGTTTTAAAGATATAAGCAAGTTGCAAACATCTGTTCGATATACTTATTATAGCAAATTTTTAGAAAGTGTCAAGAAGAACATAAAATAAATTATTTGTAAAATTCCAAATCGCTAGTACAAGGAGCATTGTAAATCATTAATATTTTAATATGAGAAGATTTGTTTTTTATAAAATCTATATTTGAAAAATAAAAAATAATGAGATTAAGAAAGACAGAGTTGAATAAAGAGCTAATATATTTATATGAAATTTTGTATTTGCACAGATTTTTCATAAGATTTAAGCCCCACAATATAGGATTTTTAGGTTTTAATTTGCAATAATGCTTTATAGAGAAAATCTATAGATATATAGAAAAAATCATTTTCACATTTTATCAATTGAAATTTATAATTAGAAAAGTTGGCAAGATTATTTGCTAAATATTAGATATTTAAGGAGAGGTACAATGAAACGAAAGATTTTAGCAGCAGTTTTATCTGCAAGTATGGTTTTAACAATGTTAGTAGGATGTGGGAAAGGTTCTGATACATCAAATACTTCAGATAAAGCCACAAATACCAGAGCAGAAAATCAAATATTATTCTCTGGTTCATCAACAATTGCTCCAATTATGCAAGGAATGGCTTCAAGCTATTTTGAAAAGTATAAGACTTGGAACAAGGTAGATTCTAAGCTTCCAGACAAAAATATTCAAATATATGTAAGCTCAGGTGGTTCAGGTCAAGGTACAGCAGCATTAATTGATGGAACTACAGACTTTGGTATGGTTGCCAGAGATGTAAAACCAGAAGAGAAAAAGAAGATTAAAGATGAAAAAGAATATCAAATAGGAATTGATGCATTGACAATTGCAGTTAATCCTAAAAATCCTATTGTAAATAAGATGAAAAATTTTACAAAACAACAGATAGTAGATTTATTTTCAGGTAAATATGCTAAATGGAGTGATTTAGATGCTAGTTTACCTAATAAGGATGTTGTAGTTATAACAAGAGATTTAAATGGTGGAGCTCATGAAGTATTCCAACAAAAAATCATGGGAGATGCACAAGTTACTTCAAAATGTATCCAAGCTTCAACAATGAGTGAATTAGTTTCAGATATAATTAATAATGAATATGCTATTGGCTATGCTTCATATGGAGTTGCAAATCAAAACAAAGGTAAGGTTGTTCCAATATCTGTAGACGGAGTAAGTGCCACAGAGGCAAATATCACATCTGGTAAATATCCAATTCAAAGACCATTACTTTTAGTTGTATCAGGTAAGCTTTCTGATGAAGAAAGTGCATTTATGAAGTATGTACAAGGAGCAGAAGGTCAAAAAACAGTTTCAAGCCTTGGATTTATCCCTATGGGAGAAGCTGATTGTTGTTCATAGGTATTAGTTTGAGTATTGATTGTATATAGTAATAAAAAAGCAAGTGTATATAAAAATATTTAGAACTATAATACTAGTTTGCAAAAAAATGTTAAAGCTAGTATTATAGTTTTTGTTGTATCTTAATAGAGTGAATATAAGATATTATTAATATAGGAAAGAAATATGATTAAAGTTAAAGACAGAGTTTTAAAAGGAATGGTATATATTAGTCTAGGTGTAACTATTTTTTTATTTGCACTAATATTTATTTATTTAATAATAAAAAGTATTCCAGCCATTAATAATATAGGGTTAGGTGGATTGATTAATTTAAAAGAAAAATGGTATCCAATCGGTGCCACTCCCACATTTAATTTATTGCCGGCAATCTGCGGAACTTTGTATACATCATTTTTAGCAACTATATTTGCCTTTATATTTGGCTTATCAGCGGCATTAATGCTAAACTTTTACCTTCCGGAAAAATTTGCAAATATAATTTTTTCATTTTTAGATATGTTAGCAGGAGTACCTTCCGTAGTTTTTGGATTTATTGGGTTATCCACCTTAGTCCCATTTCTATTAAAGCATTTTAATCTGTCTACGGGACAATGTATTTTAGCGGCTTCTATAGTTTTAGGAGTTATGCTTCTACCATTTATTATATCTACCTGTAGTGAGTCTATAAAACTAGTAAGAGATAGATATGAGGGTATGAGTAAAAATGCGGGGATATCGAAGGAATATTTTATTATTCATATAGTTTTTACCAGTATAAAAAGAAGTATTTTGGCAGGTTTAGTTATGGCTTTAGGGAGAGCAATAGGAGAAACCATGGCAGTTATGATGGTTATTGGTAATTCTGCAATCTTTCCTAAATTATTAGGTAGAGGTCAAACTATACCTGGAATAACTGCCTTAGAGATGGGGAGCATTGGAATAAATGAGATACATCTTTCTGCACTTTATGTTGCAAATTTAATTCTTTTAATTATTTTACTGATTTTAATATTAGTTAGCCAGTTGTTAAAAGGAAATGATAGAATTTAAAGATTTAAATTGTAATGTAAAAGGTATATCAGATTGATGAAAAACCTTAGATAAAGGATTAAAAACATTTATAGAAATTGTATTTATAGTATTTAGATATATTGTCAAAATATGTAATAGATATAAAGTTTCGTCGAGGAAAATATGAAGAGAAAAGTTTTAGATAATTTAATAAAGAGTATCCTTATATTTTTAGGGCTTATAGCCGTTGGATTGACTTTATTTGTCTTTATCTATGTTTTATATAGAGGAAGACGGGTAATTTCAATTCGATTTTTGCTTGATAATCCAAGTGGTATTCCATTTGGAACAGCGGGAGGAGTTTTCCCGGCAATTATTGGAACATTAATGCTAGGCGGTTTATCGGCATTAATTGGAGGCTTGCTTGGCATATTAAATGGGCTATATCTTTCTTTATATAGCAAAGGAACTAAGTCAGGTAGAATATTATTGCATTTGATAACTATATTATCCGGTTTACCTTCAATAATTTTTGGTTTAATAGCTTATACACTATTAATATATAAGCTAGGAATGGGGAAAAGCTTGTTATGTTCCGCTATAACTATTTCAGCAATGATTTTACCATTTATAACAATAAGAGCTAAAAAGATTTTTGATGAAAAAGGCTATACCTTCTTTATAGAATCTGAAAGTTTAGGATTATCTAAACCCTACATAATACGAAAACTAATAATCCCTAATTGTTTAGGGGAATTAGTTGGAGCAGTTTCCCTTGGGATGCTCTATGGTATGGGAGCTGTAGCACCTATATTATATACTGGAGTAGTTATGAACGCTCCAATTCCAACCAGTGTGAACTCACCTTTTATGTCTCTACCTTATCACCTATATATGCTTGCAAATAGCGGATATTCCGATGAATATGCTCTTGGAACAGCCTTTGTATTATTGGCAATGCTAATAATTATAGAGATCCTATGTCATTTATTTGCAAGTTTCAGAGAAGGTGTTGGATTTAAGAGAATATTTAGGTAAAAAATATTTGAGTTTATATGGAAAATAGATAGGAGTATAATAAGTGAAATTAATTTAGAGATTACAGTTGTGTAATAATTGTTTATAGAGATAATAACATATAGAGTAGTAGGCTGTAGCAATATAAAAATTAGAAAAGATGGAAGTTTAACTGTGGCAAATATTATAGTAAAAAATTTAAATGTATTTTATGGTAAGAAACAAGTTCTGAAAAATATTGATACTAAAATTAATAGTGGTAGAATAACAGCTATTATAGGGCAATCTGGATGTGGAAAGTCTACATTTTTGAAGTCAATTAATCGAATTGTTGAAGAAGAAAATGGTAGAATTAATGGACATATATATTTAGATGAAGAAGATATCTTAAAAGAGGATAGCCAGATTTTACGTAGGAAAATAGGTCTTGTTTTTCAACAACCGGAGGCATTTCCTATGAGCATAGAAAAGAATTTGAGCTATATTATGAATTATCATTTTAATTATAAAAAGTTGGAATTGAAAGAAAGAATAAAAACATATTTGCAAATGGTAGGCTTATATGGGGAAGTAAAAGAAGAATTAAGTAATCCTGCCAAAAATCTTTCAGGTGGGCAGAAACAGCGACTTGCAATAGCAAGGTGCCTATGTTTAAATCCGGAAGTACTTTTATTAGATGAGCCATGTTCAGCCTTAGATCTAAAAAATACATTAGATATTGAAAAAATGTTACTAGAGCTAAAAAAGAAATACACCATTGTTTTAGTAACCCATAATCTTTCTCAAGCTAAAAGAATAGCTGATGATGTGATTTTCATGAGCGAAGGGGAAATAGTAGAAGAAGGATCTTCAAAAGATATATTTAGTCAACCCAAAAGTAGGAAGATGAGAGAATATATTGAGTATATGGAAGGATAAATAAGCCTAAATATTATAGTAGATGTCTATAGTTAAAGAGACATTATGATAGAAATATAGTTTATATTTATAATTTGACGTATTAATATTTTAGAATAAATATAGTTAAAAAATACAATAATAGCATATTTATACTTTAGATTAGAGTTTTTGCTTTTGATGTTAAGAAAATAGTTTACTGAAAAATGAAGTATAAATTAATATAAAGATATAGTTGTAGTTCCTTGAAAAATGCTATAAAGTCCATTGTTTTCTGCAAATAATATTTAATTGATATTTTATTGCCTTTTATTTTGCAAATAGATATAATGAGTTGAATTTACGATATTTGTAAATAAAAAACAAAAAAATGTCAAGAGGTGACGAGATGAAGAAAGCAATTAATGCAAAATTTGCAAAAGTATTATTTGTAGCGGTAGTACTGCTGATTATGTCTATACTTTTACCAAATCATAGGGTAAGTGCTGCAACTAAGGCAAAGCCAGGTAAAACAAAAATAACAAGTGTTACTGTAACTAAAACACCGGAAAAGCCTTATTTAAATGTAAAATGGAATAAAGCAACTCATGGAACTCATTATCAAGTTGGAAGACGTTCAGTAAATCGTAGTTGGAAGTACTGGAAGAGTGTTGCGTATACTAAGAAAAATTTAAAAGCTTATACTAAAAAGAACCAATTAAAGGTAGTTAAAAAAACTTATAAATCAAAAGGTAAGACAAAGAATATATTTAAAGTATATAGATATGTATATTCTTATAAGGCTTTAACTAAAAATGAAAAGGTATTATCTAAAAAGATAGATGCAGGTTATGGTAAAACTTATTATATTGCTGTGAGAGCGTATAATGGAAAATATGGTAGCTGGTCTAATGCTTATAAGATTTCTACGGGAAGTAAACCTAAATTGAAATATACAGTTAAAGATGATCCAAAAGTTTGCTTAATAAGTGTTACAAATACATATGATGTGCCAGTAATGGTGAATATCAGTTATGGGTTATATGCTTCCGGAAAATTAAAATATTCAGAGGAGAGTTATATTTCTTGTATTGATCCAGGTAAAATTGGTTATGCAGGAGTAGATAAAGAAAGCTATGTAGGTGATACATCAAGAATAAATTTAACCGCTGAGACACTTCCAATAGCGACATATAGTAAGTATGTAAGTATCAAAAATACAGATAAAGATTTAAATGTAATCTCAGGAGAGATACATAACAGCAGTAATAGAAGATTACTCGTTTCTGCCTCAATTATATATTATAAAGCTGGCAAAGTTATATTTTTTGATGGTGGTACGATTTTTAAGAGAGTAGGTAAAAAAGGGGTTGGTTTTTTTGCAGCAAATAATTTTACCGGTGAAGAAGCACAATATAATATTACCGACTTCGATAGTTTTAAAGTAGTAATTGACTATGTAATTGATGCTGATGAGTTTGATTTTTAAAATTGAACATTAAATATATAAACTTAATAGCAATCCTATAAATATTTTGTGGTTGATCTATGGTTTCGTAACTTTTCACAAGTAAGATTGTACAAACACCCTAGGAAATTAGGGTGTTTTTTGATGGTTAAATTTAGTTAATTTTAACAAAAATGAAAAAATTTCCTTTATTATTTGAAACTATCTGTAACTTTTTGATACCCCTAGATTAGACTAACAACAGTTAAAAAAACGGTGTATAAAAAAGGAGACCAACTATGAATAGTCAATAGAAAAATCAAAAATAATTAAATTAGTTTTTGACTAAAAACGAGTATAGTAAATAAACATCTTTTAATAGATGCAAAAAATTGAATATAGA
>JAISGP010000067.1 GCA_031263035.1 Lachnospiraceae bacterium
GCGAAAAAGTACCTTTATAAAAGGTATATCTCTGATTGTAACAGTATGTTTAATATTAAATATAGTTAATTTACCTGCTTTCGCAAATTCTAAAGATGAAGAATTGAAAAAAAGACAAATAAAAACAGAGCAGATAAATTCAGGTGTTTTATATCAGGGTGATCAATCGTATGGTTCAGTTTTATATATGCAGTATTTAAAGGATAATGTTAAATTAAATGAAAATAACGTAGTTCTTATAAAAAAGAAAGATGGTGAATATGAAGCTAGAGGATACTGGGATCCCAAAACTCAAGAAGCAAAGATTATTGGATCTGATGGGAAGTCTATTTATAATAAAACTTATACAGAGGTTATAAAAAATAAATTAGCGGATCAAGAAACTAATGTCTATATTGAACCAAAACAACAAACACTAACACAAGTTGTTAAAACTACTCCGCATGAGCTGTTACAAAGTAAAGAAGACACAAAAGAAAATACAGGAGTAAGCCAAAATAGACAGACAGTAGAATATTCATTATATAAAAATGATATGCAATCCTCTGAAAATTCTGGAACCCAAAAATCTTTGTCATCGCAAGGTGAAAATAATTTGACTTCTGAACAAAAAATACAATACGCAGTTTTTGATTTAGTTACTAAATCAGATTCTGTAAGTGTTAAAGAATTTATAGATAAATTGAAAGAAGAGAAGAAATATAATGATGTAGTAACAGAGCTGGTGACACAAACTGGCTTAACTAAAAATGAAATAGAGGCAGAACTTGCAAAACTTGATGATATGCAAAGAAAAGGCGTTATATCTGCCTTAGCAAATTTATTTGCTCAAGGTAAAGATATAATCTATTGTGCTGCTAATGCATTAGGCACAGTGCTAAATGGTATAAGCAAAGGATTACTCGCATTTCGAGCAATATTAGCAGATGCAATAGCTGGGATATTTGTGCAAAATAATCAGGATCTAATAAATAATAAATCTAACCAGTTAGTAATAAGTGCACAAGCTATGCAAAAGGTTCTTACTCAATATGGACAAGAATATAACGGTTATGAAGCATGTGTTAATGATGTAATTGATGGGTTGGGCATAGGCGAATTTGCGATTGTGCATGTAGGTGGGAATCATTTTGTAACTATAGTTAAAAAAGATGATAGTACATTTATATTGACTGATATAAACAGTAAAGAGCCAATAGCTTTAACTGCTATGCAACTGAAAGATGTAATGATAAAAGGATACGGTCTACAGTCAAATGATATTACAACAATTTTAGCAAAGGAAAATGAACGATTTGCAAGTAATAAAATAAAAAAAGATTTATCAGACGTACTTGGAGCTCTAACGTCTGAACAACAGAATTTACTTAGGGATCCACAAGTTGCTGCTAATTATTATACTGCTAATGGAGAATTGTCATACCAGAGATTAATGGCTAGTGTTTATGGCGAGAATCCTACATTAAGTTCTGAACAAGCAAGAGAATTTGAGCAATTTTATGTTAATTTTTTAGAGAAGGCTATAGAAGGTTTTAATAATAAACTTAATAATCCTGAAAATCAAAAGCCAGAAAATGAAGAAGTAAGGCAGAAACTTTTAGCGAGTTTAGATGCACTTGCAAGAGAATTGGCTATCGTGGAAGTAACACTTGACTTATTGCAAAAAAATCCTACCTATACAATTTCAGGACAACTTGGTCAAGTTTTAACTGATACTCGTGTTGATGTTGGTAATCATAATTTCCCTGATGGACAATATTACATAGTGATTCTTATTTCTGTGGATTTTGCGGGTTCTAATCGTAAAGTTGGAGACGTAGATGTACCTGCCTATCGTGTTACTACAGATACTTCAGTTAGTACAAGGGAAGGATGTACAATTATTCTTCAAGATGGAAGTAAATATAAAGTATTTGGTATAGAAGGAACTTTTCAAGACCAAACGGTTATATTTGAATATAAAGGTGTTTTTTATAAAGGTACGTTTTTAATGTCCTCTGTGGCAAATATATATTTAAAAGATGACAATAGCAGGGTTTATCAGGTGAAGGAAGAAGAAGACAAGAGACCTCCATCAAGCGGCAAATATGGAGAAGCTGCTCCTCAAAGAAATAATTGGACTAGAGGCATAATCAGTGAAGATGAAGTTGGATATATGGTTTCAGGAGCTGGGAGTAGAATTACAGTTAAGAAAACAGATGATAATTCATGGAAAGCTGTTGTTGTAGGTATAGGTACTGAGGCTCTTGCAGGATCGGTTTTAAGAATTGCAGCATATGATAGAAAAAGACAGGATTATGGTATTTATGTGGAAATACAGACAGGTGTTATGACTTTTGCCGGCAGTTACTGGTCTGTTTCAAATGGACTTATATGGAAATTTAATGAAAACCGTAATACTCAACAAGCAATTGAAGATTATATAAAGGTTTTAATACAACTTCAAATGTTATCAGGAGAAGAGAAAAACAAGTCTAAAATAGGAGAAATAGTTTTAACAATAACACAAAATAATTTTGATTATAAGAATGTTGTTATATGTGGACCTCCTTTTTCAATTGCTGACATTTTAAAATATACTGGTATTTCAGCTTCAGTAGAAATAGAGAGAGGATATACTTACAATGCTATATCACAAGGGGATATTTATAAGTTAACTATAGAGGGAGATACTAAAATAATTGTAAAGTTTGATAATGAAGATAATGTTTTAAAATATTATGCTACCGAAAATATAAATATTACTATAAATTTGCCAGTAAATGAGTTTGGCAATTATGATTGGATGTTTACTGATGGAGCAACATCTAAAAATGGAGTAATCAATTCAGGACAACAGATATGTTTAGCGACATTGTTAAATAATACGCCTGGACTTAATATTGTAAATATGGTAGATGTCCGAGTTACTACAGGTTATGAAGTTACAGGGTATGATAATGAAGGACAACCTATATATGATAATAATAAACCTATATATTCTACCATTAAAGCAGGCTCGCTTACACTACATGGAAACTCTTCAGGCAAGTATATAATGGTAAATAATTTATATGGACAGTTTACAAGTG
>JAISGP010000135.1 GCA_031263035.1 Lachnospiraceae bacterium
TAAAAAACAAAATCTAAGAAAGGAGATATGCTATGTCACTAGAAGATACAAAAAAAGAATTAATGGATTTTACTTTTGGAAATAGTTCTCTTTTTGATGATTACAGTGTTGCTGCTGAAATGATTGATGGACACGCTGTCAAGAATCAAGATGATTATGAAAATCCTGAATTTCTTTATAACAAATTAATAACAGCTATAAAGGCATACCATCCTTCTTCTGATTTTTCTATAATTGAAAAAGCATATAATATTGCTAAAGAAGCTCATGGAGAACAAAAGAGAAAATCTGGGGAACCGTATATTATTCACCCTCTTTGGGTTTCAATAATTTTAGCTGGTTTAGGTATGGATAAGGAGACTATTGTCGCTGGAATGCTTCATGATGTTGTTGAAGATACTACCTATTCATATGAAGATATTGTTAGTATTTTTGATGCAGAAATAGCAGATTTAGTAGATGGTGTAACCAAGTTAGGTTCGCTTTCTTATTCAACTGATAAATTGGATGTTCAAGCTGAAAATCTTAGGAAAATGTTTTTCTCTATGGCAAAGGATATTCGAGTTATTATTATTAAGCTGGCAGATAGGCTTCATAATATGCGTACTCTTGAATTTATGCCTAGAAATAAGCAGATTGAAAAATCTAAGGAGACTATGGATATATATGCTCCTATTGCCGGCAGACTTGGTATTAGTAAGATTAAAATGCAACTGGACGATTTAGCATTTAAATATTATCAGCCAGAGATATTTGCAGAACTAGTTAATCAAATTAATGAAAAGTTTTCTATGCGTGAAGAATTCATTAATGCTCGTGCAGATGAAATTCGCCAGTTAATGGAAAGTACTGGAATTGAGGCAGAAGTTTATGGAAGATTTAAACATTTCTTTAGTATTTACAAGAAAATGGTTAATCAAAATAAGACCTTAGATGAAATATATGATTTATTTGCAATAAGAATTATAGTAGGTAATATTGGAGATTGTTATGCGGCTTTAGGGTATGTTCATGATAAGTATACAGTAATTCAGGGACGTATTAAGGATTATATTTCCATGCCAAAGGCAAATGGATATCAGTCTTTACATACTACAGTAATTGGAAGTGGTGAGCCTTTTGAGATACAGGTTCGTACTATGGAGATGCAACGTACTGCTGAATACGGTGTTGCTGCCCATTGGAAATATAAGGCTGGTAAGGATAATGTAAAGGGCGAAGGAGAAGTTGGAGCTGAAACTAAATTAAATTGGCTTAGACAGATTCTGGAATTGCAACAAGATGTAAGTGATAATCAAGAATATCTTGGATATTTAAAAGGAGATTTAGATTTATTTGGTGAGGATGTTTATGTATATACTCCAAATGGAGATGTAAAAACATTGCCAAAGGGGTCTACTCCTATAGATTTTGCATACTCTATTCATAGTGCCGTTGGAAATAAAATGATAGGTGCCAGAGTTAATAATGCTCACGTTAAACTTGATTATGTACTTAAGACTGGAGATAGAGTTGAAGTAATTACTTCCGGTAATTCTCATGGACCTAGTAGAGATTGGATTAATGTAGTTAAAAGTAGTCAAGCTAAAAATAAAATAAATCAATGGTTTAAAAAGCAGGGAAAAGAAGAGAATATAATTCGAGGAAAAGAACTTATATCTTCTTATGCTAAATCTAAAAATATTCAATTATCCAAAATTGTAATTCCTAGGTATCAAGAAATTGCTCAGAAGAAGTTTGGTTTTAGAGATTGGGATTCAGTTCTTGCTGCTATAGGTCATGGTGGTGTAAAAGAAGGTCAAGTAGTTAATAGACTTCTTGAGGAATATAATAAAGAACATCAAGAACCTGCAACAGATAGCTCTGCTTTTGAAGAATTAAAGGAAATCGCCAGAAAAGAGCCAAAAACTTATAAATCTCAAAATGGTATCTTAGTAAAAGGTATTGATGATATGGATGTTCGTCTCTCTAAGTGTTGTAATCCAGTGCCTGGAGACGATATTGTAGGATTTGTAACAAGAGGAAGAGGTTTATCTATTCATAGAACAGACTGTCCTAATATCTTAAATCTTTCAGAAATTGAAAGAGCTAGATTACAAGAAGTTGAATGGGCACCGGATGCAGAGGGCAATGAAAACAGAGAATATGTAGTAGA
The DNA here is from genome assembly GCA_031263035.1 of Lachnospiraceae bacterium. Lineage (GTDB taxonomy): Bacteria > Bacillota > Clostridia > Lachnospirales > Lachnospiraceae > JAISGP01. Next base: position 2,156 of record JAISGP010000135.1, read on the forward strand.
ACTACGTATTTATGCTTATGACAGAACTGGGCTTATGTTAGATTTTAACCGTATTACTACAGAGCAGAAGTTAGATATAATTAAACTTAATTCTAATAAAAGTAAAGAAGGTACATACACAATTGAAGTTGGATTTGCAATTAAGAAAAGAGAAGATTTAGAAGTGCTTATTAGCAAATACAGACAGATTGAAGGAATAATTGAAGTAAAGAGAACTATTAGCTAAATAGCATTGTAATAAAAGAGTGTCAATTTGATAAATACGCTTCCCCTTTTTAGAGATGATATGTACACCTTGTAAAAAAGTAAAGTAGATATTTTGAAAAAAGATTAATAGTGTAGTAATAAGGTATAATTATTATATTATATCTGATCATATATGGGAGATACTATGAGAATAGAAACATTTGTAATTGGAATAGGTGGAGTTAATTGCTACTATGTAATTAATGAAGATACAAAAGAAGCTGTGGTTGTCGATCCGGGAGCTTATCCTAAAAGGGTAAGAAGCTTTATTGAAAAAGAGGGAATAGATATTAAAGCTATCCTTCTTACCCATGGTCATTTTGATCATATTATGGGGCTTAAGGATATGGAAGATGCTTTGGGAAATAATATTCCCATTTATATTCATGAAAAAGAGATATATAAACTTTCAGACGCCAAGGCTAATCATTCAGCAACTTACACAGATGGTTATGTGTATGAGACAGATTTAATAGTGCCAGTTAAAGATGGAGATGTACTTGATTTAATTGGATATTCTTTTCAAGTTATTTATACGCCAGGTCATACAATTGGTGGATGTTGTTATTATGTTAAATCTGAAGATGTATTATTTGCAGGAGATACTCTTTTCAGAGCAAATGTTGGTAGATGTGACTTTGAAGATGGGGATATAGTTGCAATTAAAAAATCAATCAGAGAGAAATTATTCCTTTTGCCAGATGATACGAAAGTACTTCCCGGGCATGACATGGCAAGTACTATTGGATGGGAAAAGATTCATAACCCATATGTAAATGAAGAAGACTTAGTATAATGGATATTGAAGTTTTAGTAGATAGAGAAAAAATACGATATACAGCTTATCACATAGTAAAAGCATTTTTCCCAGAGGATAAAGTAAAAGTTACTGTAAAAGCACAATCAAAGTTTATTGAAGTACATATAGATACTGCAAAACATATCTATATAGATAACCTAGATGTGGCTAGATTTATTCTAGAGAACAACCTATATAATTCTAAGATTAGCTTAAATCAAGATGAAGTTAGTTTAAAAAGTCAATTTCAAGAAATTAATAAGTCCATAGAAGAAAATCAAATTATCAATAATGAGAATAGTTTAGAATATAATCAAATTATAGATATTGTAAAAAAGCTAGATGATAAATCAATCAAATATTGCTGTGATAGGATTTTATATGATAGGCTCGTGGGATTTACAGGGAAAAAACTTCCTTGGGGAATACTAACCGGTGTTAGACCGGTAAAGCTTATTAGTGAAATTGCAGATGGGAAAGATCTTGTGCAGTTTTTTGAGAATGATTATAGAGTTTCAAAAGAAAAGGCAAACCTTGCTTTACACATAGCTAGGACAGAAGATGAAGTACTTAAGAAAATTAATGTAAGAGAAGGATATAGTCTATACATTGGAATTCCATTTTGCCCATCTATTTGTTCTTATTGTTCTTTTGGCTCGGGAGATATTCATGCATATATAGATAAAATTGATAAATACATAGATATTCTTTTAGAAGATTTAAGGGAAACTATAAGATTTGCAAATGAAAGAAATAAAATTTTGCAAACTATATATATTGGCGGAGGAACACCAACTTCTATAAATGAAATTCAGTTGGAGAGACTTTTAACTGGAATTGATAATATTTGCAATAAGTCTAATTTAATAGAATATACTATTGAAGCTGGGCGACCAGATACTTTAAATGAGGAGAAACTTAAGATAATTAAGACTCATAATATAAATCGAATTTCAATTAATCCTCAAACTATGAATTCTAAAACATTAGATTTAATTGGTAGACGACATACTCCAGAGGATATTAAAGATGTAGTGATTTTAGCAAGGAAAATGGGATTTGATAACATAAATATGGATTTAATTATGGGATTGCCAGGAGAAGATATTGATGATGTAAAATATACTTTAGAGCAGATTAAAGAGATTGGACCAGATAATTTAACAGTTCATTCTCTATCAATAAAAAGAGCCAGTAGAATGGGTGAAGAAAAAACAGCTCATGAAAACAATATAAAAGTGTTTAATAAAAAAGAGAAAGACAATTTTAGTTCTTCATTTGCTTTAGATAAAAGTAGTATAAAAAGTTTCTCTAATTCACAAGGTGAAAAAGAAGAAACAGTAACTAATGAAATATCTACTATGCTAGATTTAGCCCATGAGAAAGCAGATGAAATGGGATTACATCCATATTATCTGTATCGCCAAAAAAATATTGCAGGTAATTTTGAAAATATTGGGTATGCCACACCTAGAAAAGAAGGTATATATAATATAATAATGATGGAAGAAGTGGGAACTATTTTAGGTGTTGGAGCAAAAGCTATGACTAAGGTAGTTTTAGATAAGCCAGTTAAAAAGGGTAATAGATATACCAATATAATAAGAGATGAAGAATATAAAGATATAGATTTATATATAAATAAACATGAAGATATTTTTAGTAGAAAGATGGAAATGTTGAAAAAATATTTTATTTAAAAATTTTGTAAGTGCTATTAATTAAGCTTTTAAGATAAATATAGAATTGAAATAATAGTTAAAGGTTAAAAAGTTGTTATGTTTTTGAATAAATAGGATATTTGATATGTAACTTTTGACTTTTTTTGATATTAAAGGAGAAGAATATGAGTTTAATAAAACAACCAATAACAGGAATGAAAGATATACTTCCAAGAGAAATGGAAATAAGAGATTATGTAATGGATGTAGTTAAAGATACCTACAAAAGCTTTGGATTTGTAAGTATTGATACTCCATGTATGGAACATATCGAAAATCTCCTTAGCAAGCAAGGTGGAGATAATGAAAAGCTTATTTTTAAAATTCTAAAAAGGGGCGAAAAACTTCATGTAGCAGAAGCAATCTCAGAGGAAGATATTGTAGATGGAGGACTTCGTTATGATTTAACACTTCCTCTTGCTAGATATTATTCAAATCACCAAAATGAACTTCCTTCTCCATTTAAAGCCTTGCAAATGGGATATGTATGGCGTGCTGACAGACCACAAAAAGGAAGATTTCGTCAATTTATGCAATGTGATATTGATATTATTGGTGATGGATCTAATATTGCTGAAATTAGCCTTATTGTTGCAACATCTTCATTACTTTCAAGACTTGGATTTAAGGATTTTACAGTAAGAGTAAATGATAGAAGAATTTTAAAGGCTATGGCAGCTTATTCTGGTTTTTCTGAAGATAAGATGGATGAAATTTTTATTATCTTAGATAAAATGGATAAAATTGGAATTGATGGGGTAAAAGAAGAACTAATTGCAAATGGCTTTGAAAGTGAGAAAGTTGAAAAGTATATTGAATTATTTTCTAATCTTAAACCGGATGCAGAAGGATTAGAACAATGTAAAGAGATTTTAGCTGATTATATAGATACGGATATTATTGATAAATTACTTCAAATATTTGCAATGGTAGGTGGAACTCGTGATACATCATTTGCACTAACCTTTGACCCAACTTTAGTTCGTGGAATGGGCTATTACACAGGAACCATCTTTGAAATAGGAATGGAAGGATATTCAGGTTCTGTTGCAGGTGGTGGACGATATGATGAAATGATTGGTAAATTTACAGGAAATAGTGCACCGGCTATTGGATTTTCTATTGGATTTGAACGTATTATTATGATACTTATGGAAAATGGATTTAAAATTCCATCTTCAAAGGAAAAGAAGATTTATCTTACAGAAAAGAATATTTCCAATGCGAAACTTGCTGAAATTTTAGCTTTTACTAAGGTTGAGCGTGCAAATGGAAGAATTGTTCAAATTACTCCAATGAAGAAAAATAAGAAATTCCAAAAAGAGCAGTTAGAAGCTGAAGGATATACAGAAATTATTGAAATATATAATGATGAGCAGTAAAACATTAAGGGACTATCTTAGTGAATACTATTAATTTGAGCTTTGAAAGTAGTATTTTCATAAAGTAATAAAAATAACTAGGTGCAAATTTGACAATATATATACCTCTGTATAGTAAGTGTTACTGTTATTAATTTATATATAGTGATATTTTATATAAAAATAGGTAGAATTTTAATAAGAAAAAGATAGAAAAAATAAGGAGATTTTCATGGCTGAGTCAATGAATGGACTACATCGTACCCATAGATGTGGTGAATTAAACAAAACTAACGTAGGAGAAACTGTTACCATAATGGGGTGGGTACAGAAGAAAAGAGATAAAGGTGGTTTAATATTTGTTGACCTTAGAGATAGAAGTGGAATTATCCAAATTGTATTAGATGAAGAAAATCATGAAAAAGATTTGCTAGAAAAAGCTGCTTCATTAAAATCAGAATATGTAGTAGCTATTGTGGGAACAGTTAATCTTCGTGGTGGAGCTGTTAATGAAAAGCTTTCAACTGGAGATATTGAAATTAATCCTTCGGAAATAAGAATTCTTTCAGAATCAGAGACACCTCCATTTCCAATAGAGGAAAATAGTAAAACAAAGGAAGAACTAAGATTAAAATATAGATTTTTAGATTTAAGAAGACCTGATATTCAAAAGAATTTAATCTTAAGAAGTAAGGTGGCAACACTTACTAGAGAATTTCTTGCATCAGAGGGATTTTTGGAGATAGAAACACCTACTTTAATTAAAAGTACACCAGAAGGTGCAAGGGATTATCTTGTTCCAAGTCGTATGAGACCGGGGAATTTTTATGCATTACCTCAAAGTCCACAACTATATAAACAGCTTTTAATGTGTTCAGGATATGATAGATATTTTCAACTTGCAAGATGTTATAGAGATGAAGACCTTAGAGCTGACAGACAACCGGAATTTACTCAAATAGATATGGAACTTTCATTTGTAGATCAAGAAGATGTGATGGAAGTCAATGAAAAACTCCTTGCTAAACTTTTTGATGAAATTCTTGGTATTAAAATTGAGTTACCAATTCAGCGAATGAAATGGCAAGAAGCTATGGATAGATTTGGCTCAGATAAGCCAGATACAAGATTTGCAATGGAACTTGTAGATGTAGGTGACCTTGTTGCAAATTCAGAATTTGTAGTATTTAAATCTGCACTTTCTGAGGGTGGAATAGTAAAAGCCATTAATGCCAAAGGTGAAGGCAATAGAGGAAGAAAGCAAATTGATAAACTTGTTGAATTTGCAAAGGGAAATGGTGCAAAAGGATTGGCTTATATTGCAATTGCTGATGATGGCACTGTTAAATCTTCATTTGCGAAATTTATGAGTGATGAGGAAAGAGATGCTTTAATTAGTAGGATGGATGGAAAGCCTGGAGACTTACTACTATTTGCAGCAGATAAGAAAAATGTAGTATGGCAAGTACTTGGAAGTCTGCGACTTGAAATTGCAAATCAGCAAGGATTACTTAAACCAAATGAATTTAAGTTTTTATGGGTTACAGAATTCCCACAATTTGAATATAGTGAAGAACAAGAAAGATTTGTAGCTATGCATCATCCATTTACAATGCCTTTTGATGAGGATGTAGATAAACTTATATCTGATCCAGGAGCAGTTCGTGCAAAAGCTTATGATATTACTTTAAATGGTAATGAAATCGGGGGAGGCTCAGTACGTATCCATCAAGATGATGTTCAAGAAAAGATGTTTGAAGCTTTAGGGTTTACTAAAGAACAAGCAAATGATCAATTTGGATTCCTTCTTGAAGCTTTTAAATATGGAGTACCTCCGCATGCAGGACTTGCTTATGGACTTGATAGACTTGTAATGCTTATGGCAGAGGCTACAAGTATAAGGGATGTAATTGCATTTCCTAAAAATAAAGATGCAGTAGACTTAATGAGTGATGCACCGGGAGTTGTAGATAGTAAGCAACTTGATGAGTTAGGAATTTGTACTAAAGAAACTGAAGAATAATCTAAGGTTATATTTTAGATAGTTGATTTATTGAAGTTATTTTTTAAATAAGTTAGAAATAAAAACTTGTACATTAAGAAATTAGCTTTTGTTTAAGGCTAATTTCTTTTATGTGTAAAGGTAAAAAAATTTATTATATTGTATGTGTTAGAGTTTTAAATAAGTAATTTGAAAAGTAAGTAATATAATTTTAATAGTTGAATGAAAAAGTATGTAATATAGTTAAAAAACAAAATAGTTATATAATAGGGGAGAAGTAGTATGAAAGCAATTTTTGCAATGATTAATAGTATTTTTAGTTTTGTAACACCAGTGTCTGATTTCTTGTGGGATTTCCCCACAAATTTTAGTTGGTATTCAAATATACCAATATTAGGAAATCTTTCATTTGCAATTATTTTACTTGTAGGTTCAGGAATATATTTTTCTTTTAGAACTGGGTTTATACAAGTAAGTCAATTTAAACATGGTATTAAAACATTAACTCATAAGAAAGTAAGTACAACAGGTATTACTCCACTTGCTGCATTCTTTTTAAGTACAGCAATGAGAGTTGGTCCTGGTAATATTATTGGAGTTACCGGAGCAATTGCCGTTGGAGGACCAGGTGCATTATTCTGGATGTGGATTTCAGCATTTTTCGGCATGGCTACAGCTTATATGGAAGCAACTTTAGCACAGATTTTTAAAGAAAAAAAAGATGATGAGTTTATCGGTGGTTTACCATTTTATGGAAGAAGGCTTTTAGGCAATAAGGTATGGATAGGTACAGCTCTTTCTATTATGTATATTTTATATGCATGCTTTTGTTTACCGGCTCAAGGATTTAATGTAGTTTCATCAGTTGGTAGAATTGGTGAAATCATTGTTGGTAAATCAATAAATAGCCAATCAGCGTTCTATTATATTGTTAGTATCATAATTATAATTGCAACAGCAGTAATTACTTATGGTGGAATAAAGAAAGTAACAAAAATCACAGACAAATTAGTACCGGTTATGGCAGTTGTTTATGTTGTAACAGTTATAATATTAATATGCATTAATTTTAAAACTATTCCATTCTTCTTTAAAGCCGTATTTGGTGGGGCATTCAATCCTAAGGCTGTATTTGGTGGAGCTCTTGGAATGGTACTTGCACAAGGTGTAAAGCGTGGATTAATGAGTAATGAAGCTGGTCAAGGTACTATTACAATGAGTGCGGCAGCAGCAGATGCTGACCATCCATGTGAGCAAGGAGTAATTGCTTCATTAGGTGTATTTTTAGATACAATTGTTATATGTACATTAACTGGATTTGTCGTAGTAATGGCACACTGTTGGATAGGTTCTGGTAGTGAAGGTTGGATGGCAATGGATAAACTGCCTAAATTCACTGCCAGTATTGCAGCAATAACACCGGGAACAGGATTTAATGCAGCCATTATGCTTTTAGTTTCACTTTGTTTTGGCTTATTTGCCTTTACAACAGTACTAGGAATGGTAAGTTTTTCTGAAATAGTTGCAAATAGAATTAGTAGAAAAACTAAGTTTTTAAATATAATAAAGGCAATAGCTCTATTTACAATGACATTTGGTATTCTTTGTAATGTAGCAGGACTTGAACTTGGAAATCTATGGGCTTTCTCTGATTTAGGAAATATTTTAATAGTTATTTGCAATATTCCGTTGCTTTATATTGGAGCAAATTATGTATTTAAAGCAACAAGCCATTATAAAAAGAATGATGGAACACCATTTAATTCTAAAATTATAGGTCTAAATGAAAATACTTATTGGGATAGTGAAGATGATAAGTAAAAAAGGCTATTTGAGATTGTATAAAAAAGTATATAGTTGTCAATAATAAAATATGGTAGTGAAAAAGCATGGGGAAATTGCCCATGTTTTTTTAATGTTTTTAATTATTTTATATTTATGTTGACTTAAGATGTTTGTGTGAACATTAAGCAATTTCAAACAATTTGCTTGCATGAATGCACTGATTAAGAAAACTTTAATAATTGAAAACATATCAATACTGTATATATTTAGAAAAGTTTAATTGATTTTAACTAAAAAAGGTCTAGAATATATCCTAGTTGAAAAAGTAGAAAGGGTGTTAGTGTGAAAAACAACAATTTTATTAAAACAAATATTTTATTTAAGGGGTTAGTTTTTTTATTACTAGTTGGTTTATTTTGGATATATAGTATTTCCGGTGAGGGCGTAAAAGTACAAGCTGCGAATAGTACTATAAGTTCTATTAGCCAGTTACAAGATAAATTAAATTCAGTAACAGGGGATGAAAACATTTATCTTACAAATGATTTTGTAACTGACTTTTTAGCAAATAGTCAAAATGTCACATTCCAATATAGTGGCAATTATAACATAACAATTGATGGAAGTAATTTGACTGTGCCAATTTCTGGTGCTTTACCAAGTCTTATTTGGGATTTTAATAATTCCGGAACTGGTAATATTACTTTTAATAAGCTTACATTTGGAAATCCAGATAATTCAAGCACTGAAAATATTCAAATAGCCTTGGCTGGTTCTGGGGAATTTTTATTTGAAAACTGTAATTTTTATAAACTTAATTCAAGTAGATCAATTATTACCGGAGGTTTAAAACTAGATATAAAAAACTGTCTTTTTAGTGGAAATGCTTCAGCTTGCTTATTTCCAGGGAATGATGAAGAAGTTAATGTTTATAATTCAACATTTATAGATAACACTAATAGAGCAATTGATTGTAACGGTGCAAATGTAAAATTAAATCTTTGTAATACTTTGTTTAAAAACAATGTAAGTACTGAAGGTG
>JAISGP010000109.1 GCA_031263035.1 Lachnospiraceae bacterium
TCCTATAGATTTTGTTTGGCAAAAGATACTAGGATTAGAATCTCAGGTAAATAAATTCGTGAAGGTTGTAAACGTATAACTGTAGTTCAACATCAACACAATCCGCCTAGAAATAAGTCAGGTTTTTATCGCGTAACAGTTGTTTCTGCAATTATAGGAATTCCTCATTTAATAGTGTATATTTTTTCATAAGTAAGAATGTATTTTATAGAACGTTTAAATTTAGGCCATTGTAGGGCCTTATACAGCTATTGTAGATTTTATTTTAACCATATAAATAAGCTGTATAACAGTTATAAATATTTAAGGTTCAAGTGATGGATGTTGGTTACAACTCAACTTTATCCATTGCTTCTCACTGTTCCTGTTTCTCTGTCCCAGTCCTGTGGTTAGATATGAGATAGGTTTAGTAGATGAAAATAATTGATATATCATTGATATTTGAAAAAGGTTTCTTGCTAGTAGGCAGCCTGATATTAGAGCAGGCTTTGCTAAGAGCAGTTTAGAAATCTTAAGAGACTTTGGCTTATCATTAACTTTGGTGACGAACCTTTTCCCTTTGTTAGTTAGTTTCTAAAGAAATTTTAAAAGCTTTTATCGTAGGAGATATAGAACGATTTTCTGATGCTTATGGTATTCTGATATGGAATAGTCAATGATTTTCGATCATTATTTGTCTCTTTGCTGAACGTAATATTCAAGATTTGGCTAAATCTAATACCAAATGTACGGAGTTGGTTTTAAAGGGAATTTTTGTTTCTTTTTGTAGTTAGCGTTATGCAGTTGTTGGTATTGTAGGCTTACTTTTAGTAGGTCGATTGTTAGGTTGTTCTTTTTTAGCTCTATGGAACTATTTATGTGTGGTCGTGTAAGAAAAGGTGTTACTCTTTTAGTCTTTAAAGAATAATCTTATTTCTGTAATGTGTTAGTATGCATGAAGAATGGTCGTGTTATCTATTTATATGGATTACTTTTAAAGTTCAAGTATAGACTTTCTATAAAGAAAACCTTTTCTTTTCAGATACAGTTATCTCGATTTTCTTTTAAGGAAGATTTAGTTTGTCATTATTATGGTTAATAGATATTTTATTTTCTATTGGTTAATTCTATGGTAGAAGAATGTTTTTGAAGAACTTAAAAAAGTTTGGTAAAGCAATAAGTTGGGAAAAGTTGATAGAAGAAAATATAAGTTTATAAATCATTGTTTATAGTAATGGTGGCGTTTCCTGGATGATATTTTAGACATTGATTCATACAATGACTATCTTCGTATCTTTTAAAATTATAGTTAAATTTTGTGCAGTAATTAGGGGTTTCAGTGCAGCATTTGTTAAAACAATGAGTATCTATAAGAAATGATTGGGTTGATGGGACATTATCTTGAAAGCATATGTTTGCGCATTTTGCTCTATCGCATTTCAGAAACCAGTTTTTATTATTACTAGCGGCGCAACATCCTAGCATGCAACCAAATCTTGTTGGTGGTAATATTTCTGAACAATTACAGTTGAGGTGACATAAACCATTTATACAGCGATTGTCATCTCTTGTGCAGCAATTTTTTAGGCATGTTTCATTGCAATTGTTTTGTAGATTTGGTTTGGGAGTTTTGCGAGGTGTAGGAGTTGGACGTGGAGTAGGTGTTGGAATAGGAGTAGGACAACCGCATTGTGCATAGCATTCTCCTGTTTCACAACTTTCTGGTGCTAAGTTGCAACAAGTAGTTCTGCATTTTTCATCACAATCGCAACCGCATAATCTATCGCATTCTTTATTTTTGCAAGCTTTTTTGTTTGTAAAACAACAAACATCTCTGCAATGTTGTTCGCATTTATTAGGAATGGTAGGTTCTACAGCTTTTTGTCTTCTTGTCCATGCAAATGCAGAAGTAGTAAAAATTAAGATGAATATTATGCTTTTTAAAATTGTGTTTTTCATTTTGGAAGTTTGCTTACCCAGCTTCTAGGATTAAATAGAAAGTCCTCAGCTGATACTGATTCAATAGCCTCGATCCATGAATCAGGTAATTTGGAGCCAGGATTAGGATCAAAATCATCTATATAAGGATCAAAATTAGGATCATTTGCTTTTAGATGTTCTATTATCTCGTCTTGGTTATATAAATATCCAGGTTGGAAATAATCTTCTGGCGGAGCTTCTCTTCTCCATCTGTAGCCTTCAGGTGGTTCTGTTATTCCAAGACGTGTGTCAAGATCTTCAGGGTCTTCATAATTATTTTCATACATATCAGGAGAATTTGTGTCCCATTGATAAATTGCGAAAGCTGAACAATTAAAAGCTAATAACATGAATAAGGAGATAATAAATTTTTTCATAATTTAGCTCCTTTTTGTTTTTTTTATTTTTATCTGTGATTTATTGTACTACTATTTTGTTAAATTTCCTAAGCTTTTTTATTTATCAACATCTTATAATTATGGAAAATTTACCTATTTGCTCATCGGTAGTCGCCCGAAAAAAGCCCCTTGTTCCGTGTATTGTAGAGTTCTTTTTTCGGGACATATTTTTAACAGTTGTTTTATAAATAATATGGCTGTTTAAAAGCGATGTTTGGTGCTATGAGAAACTATAAGAATAAAAAATAAAAGGAGGAGGAATCACCATTCTTATGACGGTGTGTTGAAAAATTCATATCCTTAGCAGGTTTTTCTATTTGCTGTGTAACTAAAGGAAAAAACCTTTTCTTTTTCTTTTCATCATTAAGGAAGGGAAAGGGAAGAGAAGGGGGACTATAGGGGATAGGTAGCATAGGATAAGATGGGATGATGAGGTGCGCTAGGTATGGAAAGGATTAACTGCTTTCCTTTTTCTATATGGAAAAAGGTTTAACTACAAATGGTACGTAGTCTTTATTATGTTAATACTAACTACATTTAATATTAAATCCTGATACATATTACTTTAACAATAAACTGATTAATAATAATTTATTAGCATACATAATATAGACTTTATACTCCACATAAGATAAATTACATAGATCAAATACACATCACTTATACAACGCATAGTATCCGCAGACAGACATTAATACACGCGCGTTAAGCTATGCATCGTGCATAATGTTGTTTATAGGCCTTTATTTATTGACGATACTCTCCCTTTTAAACACCCCGGGTCACGCAGAATCGTCGCTTCTCCACGAGGGTAGAACAATTCCCAGGTAGTACCAAGCACAGGCCAACGATTATCCTATTAGATATAGCGAAGGGGTGGCTTCCCCTTTGTGTACTCGTTATGTGTACCCAAGAGTTTTTTGTGTT
>JAISGP010000142.1 GCA_031263035.1 Lachnospiraceae bacterium
ATACAGATGCTGAAGTCATTAATTTTAGTTTCCCTGCAAATGATGGAGATGAAATTGTAAAGTTTTTATCTGATGAAGATACATATTTTAATTCTTTAAAAGATGATTTGGTGGTGAATGATACAGATATTCAAATATCGGTTAGTCCAAAGGAAGAGACTAAAGTTGATGAAGAAAAATCAAATAGTTCAAATGAAGAAAAATTAAATGGTTCAAATGAAGATAATAACTATATTTCTGATGCTACTATTAGCAAAGAGCAAAAAAGCCAAAATAAAACTTCAAAAGCAAAAGGCGGACCTGGAATTAATTGGATTTCCAGAACGGCAGATACTGCTGGTTCTGTTGCTATGTATTCTCAAGGGGATTTTATGAAATTGAATTGGGATGATCTTATGTCAATAAAACTAGATTCTACAAATATATGGAACAGTACAATAAGAATGGATGGTGAAGATGTTCCATATGGAACATGGACATATAGGGGTGGTAAATGGGCAAATGTTTATCGTTTTCATGGTGATTTTGAAATTCCTGTAAATTTTGATCCAACTAATTTTCTTACATATCAAAATATTAATCCCGATACGAATAGTGGTTATAATATGGCAGTTGATAATGATATGTTTGCATTTATTTATCCTTGGATTGATCAAAATAATGATGGAGTAAGTGATTTACAAGATGGTGATTTATCTAATGACGAAATTACTAATAATAACTTTATGAGTTATTGTTCATTTTATATTGCTTCTAGTGGTATTAGCAATTTTAATGGTTTTCAAACTATCACAAATTATGGCGGTTCACAAGCAACTTTCGGATGGGCAGTTCCAAATGACAATGCAGGAACAATTATAACATCTACCAGAGCAGCTTATCCTGATTTACCTCTTACAAAATGGGTTATAGACCTTTATGCTATGGATTTTGGAGCAGTTGGTGGATTCCCCAAGGGAAATTTAGTAGAAAAACCATCAGGTTCATCTAATGTAATAACGATTAATTACTATTATGATACTATAAATCCTAGTCATAGAATTGGATATGAAACTAAAAAAGGTTTATCTACAGGAAATTATTCATTAAGTAGTACTGACTTAAATAAATATCTTAATACAGCAAATTCTCTTGGAGGTGGTGGTTATAGTAATGGTATTCAAACAGGAGAAAATCCAATTACTATAACACAAGATAAAAATTCATATGTAATAAATGTACTGTATGCAAAAAACGGAAGTTTAAAACCTATTACTGTGAAATATCGTCAGAAGTTAATTGATAATGGAAATCTTAAAGCTAATAATATTTTAGCACCGGATACAACCGGTTATTTGACAGATGGTAAAATACCTGATGATACAACATTTATTTTAAATGAGAATAAAACTCAGGCAGTACCGGTAAAAAAAGATATTGAATATTATAATTACTTGAACTATAACTATGATTCAGATAAAGGAATAATGGTTATGGAATATAGCGAACAGACTAGAAGTATAAAATATAATGTACCTAAAGGTGTTGCTTCTATAGCTTCAACTGTATTCAATGATGTAGATTTAATAGGTGGAAATGTACAAGTTGAAAAACCTGCCCAAAATGAAAACTATGAATTTAATGGTTGGTATACTGACAAAGAATTAACTCAAAAGTACGAGAATGATACTTTACCGGTAGATAGTCAATTTGAAGATTTAAATTTATATGGTGATTTTTCATCTGAGTTAAATATAATTAATCCATATCCAGAAAATATAATTGGAGCTACAGATAAGGTAATAATTAATAGTGCAGATTTGATAAATGGTAAAATTGAATTAAAAGATTTTATTCAACAGGGTGTATATGATGATGATCATACCTTTTTAGGTTATTTTACTGGACCAGATGGAACAGGTGATAAGGTTGAAAGTATTGATAGTATAGGAAATAAAACGATATATGCACATTGGTTACCTAATACAATTCATGATAGTGATGGTGACGGAGTTCCTGATGGATATGAAGAAGATGATGGAACAGATAAAAATGACATTAATTCATATAAAGATACTGATGGCGACAAAGTTCCAGACTTTATAGAAAATGATGAAAATCATGAAGAAGGAAATACTGATTTTGAAGATAAAATGTCTTATAAAGATAAAGATGGGGATAAAGTTCCAGATTATGTTGAAAAACGGTTAGAAGGCACTCATTATGGTAATCCAGATTATTATATGGATACAGATGGAGATGAGGTACCTGATTATGTTGAAGAAAATCTTGAAGAAACTGATTTGAATAATATCCATAAATATAAAGATACAGACAGGGATGAAGTCCCAGATTATGTTGAAGAACGTGAAGGTTCTAGTATAGATGGAAAAGAAGATTTTGTAGATACAGATGGCGACGGTGTGCCAGATTACGTTGAAAGACGTGAAGGTACAGATGCAAATGATAAAGAAAGCTTTTTAGATAGTGATAAAGGTGGTATTGCTGATTATCTTGAACGAATGAGAGGAACAAATCCTTTTGATAAAAGTGATGACTTTCCCTCAGCTGAAACAGATAATTCCAATAATAGTAATAATCTACAAAATGTAAATAAGAGCGTGGAAAAAACAACTGTAATTAAAACAATTTCTAAAGTAGTTAGCCCTTTAACTAGTGATAGTGCAAATATTGCTTTATGGCTAACGATTATTGCAATATCAATGGTAGTTATTGAATATTTTAGAAAGAGGAAATATAAATAAGTAATTCGAAAATATGTTTTCTTAGAGTGAAAACATTATAATTAATTATACAATTAAACTAGAGAAGGAGAGAACATGAAAACCCTAGTTAAATCAAAAAATTTATTATTTAAAAAAATACTAGTAATGTTACTGATTGCTACTTTTCTTGTGCCCTCTTTTCCTATTGGAATTAAGAAGGTTGAAGCAGCAAGTGCAGGTCAGATAAGTTATGCTATGAAATATAATGCAGGTAATCCAGAGAAGTGGACTTTTACAAATGTGTCTGTAGGTTCTTTGCCAAGTGGAGCTGTGGGATATTCTTCTATGAACATAATGTATCCTAAAAAATTTAATATGCATTATGTGATTCCTAGTGGTTGGGATATACATACTTCAGAGGCTTCAAACAGTGATTATAAAAGTATTTCAATTCATTTTAGTACAGAGAATAGTGCTAATATCCAAAACTTTTTTACTAATAGTAGTACATATTTTACTCTTGCAAATAGTGGGGATTATCCAAGTACCACAACATCAAAAATTCAAGTATCCCTAGATACAGTGTCTACAGCACAATATATAGATTCTAATGGAGTACCTCATTGGTATAAATGTATTCCGGATGAAACTAGTACATGGTATCAAGCTTTTAACAAATCTAGAAATATGAGTTACAATGGAATAAAAGGTCATTTAGCTACATTAACTAGTATAGAAGAACAGTATTTTCTTTACAAAACCATTTCAACTTTGCCAGGTTGGCTTGGTGGAACCAGAGCAATTTTTGGTTCAAATGGAGCCAAAATCTCTACTCAAAGAACTGGAAATATATCTGAAAGCTTAAGCAATTATAGCCATTCAAGTTCTCAGAAAATGTGGTATTGGGCTGATGGTCCGGAAGCAGGTTTAGAATTTTATAATGGACCATCTTATAATTCTAGCGGATTGATAAATGGAGTGTTTAGTTTCTTTTCTAATCCAGGAACATATAATGCGTATTATAATATATATCAAAATGATTTACCTATTAATCCAGTTTCAGAACCGAATAGTACTTCAAGCGAATATTGTCTTCAATTTGCACAAGAAGGAAAGTCATCTTGGAATGATATTCCAGCTGATTATACTGGATATGCATTAAAATGTTATTATGTAGAATTTACAGGTACTGCAGCAGATTTAGAAGATAGTTCTGTTTTTGAATCACCTGTATATATTCCGGTACCACTAAAAGTAAGTTTTAATATTCAAAATAGTGATTATACATCTTCAATTGCTAATCAAATGATTTGGGAAGGGAATAAGGCAACTGATCCTACAGCAAATACTTTAGTACCGGGGAATGTATATTCTCAGTATGGCGGTAAGAAATTTACAGGTTGGTATACAGATGCGGCAGCAACTAAAACTTATGATTTTAATACAAATATTACTAAAGATATTACAATTTACGGCGGATGGAAGGTTGTACATAATATAACCTCTAAATCAGGACTTCACGGCTCATTAAGCGAAAATGGTACTATTGTTGTTGAGGACGGAACTTCTCTAGAAATTAAGATGCTTCCGGATACAGGCTACCATCCATCAGAAGTACTAGTAGATGGAAATGATGTTGGACAAGTTATGTCATATACATTTGCAAATATTAAAGGGGACCATTCTATAGATGTAAGCTTTGCAACTAATGATGTTGTAGTAAAGGTAGATAAAGATAGCAATCCATGGGCAAATAGTGGTAAAAATCTTATATTACATGATACAAATGAACAAGCCGGTTCTGGAAATATAGCATTAAATGCTAATTCAGATAATAGCTATGGTGCAACCCTTATTCCTAATGGAACATATGATGTGTTAGAGGGTAATAAAGATACAGGTAAGCAGGTTGTGGTTAAAGATAATTCGCCAAGTGCTGTAACTGTAAATTATTATACATTTACATCAAGTGCCGGTGAAGGCGGTGGCATAACCGGAACTCCTAGTGGTAGCATCTTCCTTCCCGGGGAGCAAGTAACAGTGGGAGCTGATGTATTTAAACATTACACATGGAACACATGGACTTTAACAGGAGCCGGTGCTTCAAGCCTTGGATTAGTTGATACCAGTAAGCAGACTATTAGTTTTTCAATGCCGGAAGGTGAAGTTAATGCAGCAGCTTCATTTATCCATATTACGTGGAAGATTAATGCATTTGCAGGAGCTAATGGTTCAGTATTCCCAGATGGTGAAACTACTATGTTTGACGGAACAGATTTACCTATTACAATTACTCCTGATACTGGTTATCATGTAGAAAAAGTCATTGTTGATGGCCTTGACCTTGGTGAAATTTATAATTATACATTTGCAAATATTATTGCAAATGGAATACTTCAGGCAGAATTTACTCCAAATACAGTTAAAATTGAAGTAACAAAAGATGGTGAAATTTGGCCAAATAGCGGGAAAGAACTTTATTTGCACTTAGCAGGAAATGAAGAAGTAGAGCCTATTAAATTAGATGTGGACATTGATAGCGAAGATGAAAACGGATATATCACTAAAGAAATTCCAAATGGAATATACGAGATCTATGAAGGAGAGCTTGATACAGGTGAGACTGTAACGGTTATGAATAATAATCCGGATACAGTTGTTGTAAGTCTTCATGTAATTACAACTACTGCAGGAGAAAATGGTGAAATAATTCCTACAGTATATGAGGGTAATAAAAAAGATGAAAATAATAATTCTGAAGAGGGCGAGAATTCAGAAAATGAAGATAAAAGTATAGAACAGGGTGTAGAAAACAAAAAGATTGGTAGAATAGTTAAACAAAGTGAAAATAAACTTCTTAGAAATTTAAGCGGTGAAGTTATTATCCTTCAAGGTTATAATCAAAGCTTTGATATTGTGCCGGAAAAGGGACATCATGTTGATGAAGTCTACATAAATGGAGAATATTCAGGGTATGAAACCTCTTATAAATTTGAAAATGTACAGGAATCTCAGACTTTAGATGCTACATTTATGCCAGATGACCAAGATACTGATGGAGATAAAGTACCTGATTATATCGAAAGAGAACAAGGCACAGATGAAGAGAACAAAGAAGATTATAAGGATATAGATGGAGATAGGGTACCGGATTATGTAGAGGAACAAGATAAAACAAATTCAGAAAGTAAAGATGATTATAAAGATTCAGATGGAGATAAGGTTCCTGACTATGTTGAGGAGATTGAAGGTACTAATCCTAACAAGAAAGATGATTATAAGGATAGTGATGGAGATGAAATCCCTGATTATATTGAAATAAGACAGGGAACTGATCCTAAAGATAAAAAATCTATCCTAGATACAGATAAAGACGGTGTTCCAGATTATGTTGAAGAAATGGAAGGAACCAATCCTAAAGATCCTAAAAGTTTCTTAGATAGTGATGGTGGTGGATTGTCTGATTATGCAGAGCGTATGAAAGGCAGTGACCCACATAATGCTTCTGATGATAAGCCTAAAAAGTCTAAAGTAAAAACAGGTGATACAAATGATACTACACCTTTAGGGATTGTATTTTTATTATCTATTCTAGGTTTCGGTATTATGCTTGATAGAAAGAAGAAATTTATAAAATTCAAATAATTTAAGTAAAGGGCTCAAATGTTTGCATTTGGGTCTTTTATGTTGTAAAATTATATGACTGTCATTGAATATTAAATGAAGAGATATTGTTGCGTGTAGTTAATACTATGGATAAAAGTATAGTATTTGCTACAATTATATTTTAAAATTTCAGTAAGAATTAGATTTATAAACAGAATGAGAATTTTAAAATCTGGGAGGTCATATGATTTCATTCTTAAAAAAGGGTAAAGGTATAAGTGTACTTGCATTTGCAACAGTACTATGTATGCTTTTTACTTATATAAGTGATGCAGCACCAAGTAGGACTGAATTACAAGAGAAACAGAATAACGCAAGTGCAGAAGTTGATAGTATAGAAAGCAGGTTGTCTGAACTTACAAGTGAGATAGATTCCAAGGCTAAACAGGTGGATAATTTATCTGAGAAGATTGAGGATACTAAGACTAAATTAGCCTCTGCGAAAGTTGGGGAAGAGCTTCAATACAAAAAGATGAAAGAACGTATTCGTTATATGTATGAGCATGGAAATACTTCTATGTTAGAGATGATTGTTACTTCTAAAAGTATGGGAGAATTTCTTGCAAATATAGAATATGTAGACAATATCAATGATTATGATAGAGAATCCTTTGAAAAGCTTAAAAAAGCTAGAACGAATATTGAGAAAACTCAGGAGAAATTAAACTCTCAAAAAAAGGAAATTACTAAGATTAATCAAGAGTTAAATGAAAAAGCTGAAACCCTTAAATCACAGGTTGCTTCTGCTAAATTACAGCTTTCAGACTATACCACACAGTTAAATGCTATTAAAGCTGCAGAACAAAAGGCAAATACTGCAAATGGAAGTAAAGATACCACTTCTAATTCAGGAAATACAAGCTCAAAGAACAATAATTCTTCTAATAAAAAGCCATCTAATTCAGGCGGTGGAGGAAGTAATACTTCAAATGGTTCATCTCATAATGTAAATACTAGCGATAGAATACTTCTTGCAGCTATCTTAGAATGTGAAGCAGGTGGAGAATCTTTTGAAGCAGAACTTGCTGTTGCTACAGTTATTTTTAACAGAGTTGAAAGTTCACGTTATCCTAATACTGTGCGAGGTGTTATATTTGCATCAGGACAATTTTCACCTACGTGGAATGGAAGCCTTGATAGGGTTCTGGCTAAAGGACCAACACGTACAGCCTTTAGGGCAGCAGACGCTGCCATAGGTGGTAAGAGAGATAGAAGAGTTATTCATTGCTATTCCTTTAATTATGCCGGTTCTGGAGTTTCTGGTATAACAATTGGGGATAATACGTTTTATTAAAATAATGAAATATAAAACACTATGTCGATTATTTATATAATAGATATAGTGTTTTTTTTGTTTTCTTTCATAGGATTAGTTATAAAAAAATATAGGAGTATTTGACTTCGTTATATATGAAAAATGTTATATTTGGAGTTATAATTCACAGTTTAACATTGTATTTTAAAGAATAGGCAGGGTACATATGAAGAAAAATTGTATAAATTTTCAGACATTTTACAATACTAGATTATTATGGTAAAATGTAGTTCCTCATAAGTGAAGTGCTTTTAATTTGCAGCGGGATAGTTTAAAAAAATCACTTTTGAGAGAATTAATTTATATAGAAAATATAGGAGAGAATATGACTTGTAAGTTTAAAAGTCTACAAAGAATTGTTATAACTATAATTCTTATAGGCATGATGACTTCTATGGTGTTACCAGATTTAAGTACCAGTACAGTTAAAGCCGAAACCATAGATGAGTTAAAGGATAAAACTAAAAATATCCAAGAAAACATAAATAAAAGTAAAGATAACATACCTAAACTTCAAAAGCAGATTGAGAAGATTGTAAAAGAATCTAAGAAGTTACCTGGTCAGATTAGACAGTTGGAAGTTAAGCTTTCAGCAGCTAAATTAAGTGAAAGTCTTCAATACGATAAGTTGAAAAAACGTATTAAGTTTATGTATGAAAATGGAAATACCTCATTTTTAGAGGTGCTTTTCGAATCAAAAAGTTTTGCTGAATTTTTATCTAATTCAGAGTACATTCAAAATATAAGTCAATACGACAGAGATATGCTGAATGAGTTAAAGGATACAAGAGAAAAGATTGAAAAGGCTACTAATAATCTTAAAGAGAAACAAGAAGAATTAAAGTCAAAACAAAAAGAATTAAAAGAGAAGCAAGCACAATTAAAGAAAAGTATTGAGGCTTCTCAGCAAAGTCTAGACAAATACAATACGGAATTATCTCAAAAGTTATCAGCCCTTGGTATGACCAACATGGTTATAGATTCAGCTAAGATGGGTGTAAGTGTAGAAGACTTTACATTATTTGCAAGTATTTTGGAAGCAGAAGCAGGTATAGGTGGTTATAATGGTATGCTTGCTGTTGCCACCGTTATTTTAAATCGTGTGGAAAGTCCACGTTTCCCAAATACTATTAGGGAAGTAATATTTGCACCGGGGCAATTTTCACCTACATGGAATGGTGCCTTAAATAGTATACTAGAAAAAGGTCCAAGCATTACAGCCCAGCGTGTTGCAGAAGATGCACTAAATGGTTCACGTCATGCTGATGTAAGACATTGTTACTTCTTTTGGGCAAGCTTCACTGGACATCCGGGAATAAATGTTGGGGATAATGTTTTTTGGTAAAATAAAAAAATAGCAAGATTTAGGTAAGCTAAATAAATAGAAAGCTTAATTTTGCTTATATTGAATTAGTATAATTAAAAGAATGAAAGCTAAGTCACAAAATTTATTTTGTGGGACTTAGCTTTTTTGTATATTCAATACAAAAAAGGTGCAGTTATAAAAGATATACTGTATATCTATACATTGAATAAAATCTTAAAAAATGATAAACTAGTTTATATTTAGGGAAGAATTTATACCAAGAGCTATAAAAATCCTATAACAATTAATACTTTATTAATAAAGAACGGTGAGTATTGTGAAGTGATGAACTGTTTTGTAGATTATTCCTTGATTTTTGTAAATTATGGCATGAAATTTGATATATGTACTATTCAAGGTTAGTATATTAAGAATAAAGAAGGATGTGGACGAGAATGTTAAGAATTGCTATTTGCGATGATGAGTCTAGAGATATAGATTTGTTAATGGAAAAATTGAATAAATTTGCAAATGAACTAGGAATTCTTTTTTCGATTGATACTTTTTCATCAGGAATAGAGCTACTTAACAGTGATAGTCAATTAGAAGAATTTTATGACATTATATATCTAGATATTCGTATGCCTAAGAAAGATGGAATGGAAGTTGCTAAGGAACTTCGCGATATTGGTTTTGAAAATGAGATTATTTTTAATACTAAAAGTCGTCCAGAAGTTTTTATAGGATATGATGTGGACGCCTTTCATTATATTGTGAAGGATGAAACACCCGTTGAAAAGCAGAAGGAGATTTTCATAAATGCTTATAAGGAAGTTCAGAAAAAGACTGAAAAATATATAACAGTTAGTTGTGCAGGGGAAAGTATAACGATACCTTTAAATCGTGTTTCACATTTTCAAGTTGAAAGTAAAATTTGCCAAGTACATTATGATAAAAATAAGAGTTTTGAATTTTATACATCTTTAAAGAAACTTCAGAATACTTTGTTAGATAAGGGATTTGTACGTATAAATAGTAATTCTCTTGTGAATATGGCTTATATTCGCAAATGGACTAAAACTGAGGTTATTTTAAAGGATGGAAAACAATTTGAAATCGGCAGAACATATAAGAAAAATGCTACCATTCTCTTAGATAAATATTTTAAATCTAGGGAGGTGTTTCGAATTTGACCAATAAAAATAATGTTTCTCTAAAATCAAAAATATATTCTTCAATAAAAACCATATATATAAAATGGACTTTTTCTTTAAAAACTTTATTTGGTATATTCATGATGATTGTTATTATTTCCATTACACTAAATGATTTTACTAATATTTCATTTGCAGAAAATAATATAACGACTAAGGAAGAATTAATAACAAAGAATAAAGATTATAGTGTTTATTTTAGGACTGTAAATACTGGAAACCTTATAGCTTCCTATAGTGATGTTACTTTTTCTGATGTGGAACTTCTGAAATTCTTTGATATAAAATCTGAAGATAATACAGCTTCTTTATTAGAAAAGAAAATTAAAGAATTAAATGCAGATTTTAGAAAGCTTTTAATAAAGCGAAGTGGATTATTGCTTCGAGATACTAGAGGATATGAGATAACAGAGGAAAGTCCAAATATAACTTTAGTCAGTGTAACTAGTAAGAATATTTCTGATGGCAGCTTATTAGAAGCGAAATTAGATATTCACATAGATAATTATGAAATGCCTATCAATATGTTTTCTTCAATTTATAAAAAAGAAACGATAGAGGAAATAAAGAATATTCCAAGTTCAAGGGTTAAGATTGAAAATGAATATGTAACTAAATACAAAGATAACAATCAAGTAGTTGATAGTACATTAAATACTTTTTCCAATGATAGCAACAAGAGTGTAGTACAACAAGTAAATCCTGAAAGTAGTGAAAGAAATAATTTAAATCTTGTGTCTATTCAAACAATGAATATTGCAAAAAAAGTACTTAATTCAAATCAGCTAGATAATATTTCTATAGAAGTACCTAAGTTGAACTTTGAATATATAATTCTTCATTCATATGTTGTAACAGGTAGTTTAGGAGTGCTCTTTTTACTTCTAACGTTGATTATGATTGTTTCATCTGCACCAGTGTTTAGTTGGATGCATAAAAGAGAGCAAGATATTATTGATAAAGTAACTTTTTGATATTTTACAATCAGGGATTTTCGCTTAAGTATATGTAAAAAAACATGTCTATTACACAAATATATTATTTGGAAAATTAAAAATTTACAACGATTTTAATTAAAATCAAAGATTTGAACTAACTAAATTAGTTTTGATAAACTAGAAATTATAAAGTATAAAGGCTTTATCATATAGAGTAGAGAAAGGAAAATATTATGTTAAATATTATATGTTTTATATTTTTCATCTTGTCTTTAACTTTTTTTATTATTGTTTGGCAATATAGAAAACAGAAGTTAGATGAAATAGATGGATTTTTATATGTAGGAGAGAAAAAGTCTTTTAGTGTTAATGAGATATGTTTAGAAGGAGGCAAACACGTTAAAAATGAAAAATAATAGAGTAAAATATAATAAAGAAAAAAATATATTGAACAAAAAAATTGTTAAATCAATAATTTCATTTTCTCTGGTAATGGCTATGATACTTACCGGCGTTCCTACTACATGGGGAAATGAAAAAGGGAAAAAAGATAAAATTGTAAAAGCAGCAAGTGGGGAAACAACTAGAGATGATTTCGCCATTTTTGATAATAATGGAAGTGAACCAGTTTCTTTAAGTGGAGATAATAGTACATATAATGATACTGTAAATAAAGCAATTGTTAATACTAATGCAAGAAGATTACTAACTATTAATGCTGATTTTAGTCAGAATGCTACAGATAAAAAAATAGTAATAAAGTTAAGGGAAGGTATTAAAATTGGAACTGCACCAGGTATGTCTGGTGGTAGTGGTAACTGGAATTATCAGGAAAGTAATCTTCCTACGGACCAATTAAAAGAAGCTATAGATAATGCAATTTGGAGTAAGGACCCTAATCCAGATTATATTACAAAGTATGGAGCACAAAGCGGAACGCTGACATATTATATTAATTCTCATATAGAAAAAGTATCTCTAGATATTAATCTTGGATATGCATATGAAGCATTAGGCTTTGATGTAAGTCATGATTTTACAGATATGGTATCTGTAACAACTATGGAAACTAATAATTCTACTGAAAGTATAGTTGAAAAAGGAACTTTAGAAAACTTAAATATTGTAGGGCAAGTTGGAATAAGTAGTCGACCAATACATCCAAATAATTATTTATCTCAAGGAGATACATGGAAACAAGAAGAATATGTAATTATTGGCTATAATGATAATAATATTAGTTCGGCAGGTCGTACGGCAAATGGTTTTTTATGGAAGGAATTAAAGATTACATATCAGGTCCCTAAGGAACTTCAAATATCAGATAATATAGATGATATTTATGTAAGTGGCTATTACCCTTATACAAGTTCAGATGTTACAGTTTCTTTAGATACAACTTCTAGTAGTACATATGATTATATAAGTTATGTATTTAAAGCTACAGAAGCTGCACCATACAAATATAATGAAGGAATGTATTTATATTTAAACGGGCAAGTCTCAAATAATGCACAAGATAAAAGCTATTTGATTGAACTTTCTTATGATAAATCTTATGCACTACTTGCCAATGGGCAAAAACTTGAAACATATCAATATAGACAATATGCAACTTATATAGTTAATAATAATTCGGGATTTACAACTACTGTTTATCCATCTACTTCTGCATATATGAGACCAGAAGAATGGGCTTCATCAGCAGATCAAATATTCTTAGAAGGATTTGGATTATATAATCGTACTTCTAAAGCATTAAATGGATATAGAATTAAGGTTGATACTTCAGACGAACATTTAGGAGTAAAAAGCTTTAAATTTTCAACGGAAATAAAAGATATTCTAATAAAGACTAATGAAAATCAAAATGGTTACTATATCGCTTATGATGATACTAAGGGAATTATTGTTCCAGAAGGTCTTGCAACTGATGAATACATTACTTCTATAGAGGCTACCATGGTTGATGTTCCCAGTGGTTACCCTCTTTTAAGTGGTGGAAATGATTACAATCCGTTTTCTACAGGAGGAAATTCTAGTTTATCAAATCATTTATCAGTCTATGGTAAATTTAGAGGACAGCCAGGGAATTATAGTGGTAGCCTTACAATATATAAGGCTAAAGATATAGATACAGCTAAATGGAATGTGGCTGATGATTGGGAAATAGATAATACTTTGACACAACCTGTTGAAGTTGTAGAGAAACCAGATGGAATTACATATCAATCTAATGGTTCAAATGCTAATATACAATCAGGAGGAGTGGCTAAAACTATTAGTGCTAGCTTCAATCTTGTTAATAATGGTTTGAGAACTTATTCATCAGGTGGCGGTATGTTACAATCCTATGAGGGATTTGATATATATGTAAGACAACCAAAGGGTATTACTATTAATCCAAGTACGGTATATGCCAAAGATTTAGGAACCAATAAAAGATATGAGGTGGAAAGTCAAACTCCAAATGTATCAGCAGACGGAAGTTTGTATTATGTTATTCATATGAATGATGCTCATTTGGGACAATATAAAGAAGTAGATGGAACCTTAAAGATATATAGTAATCTTAATGTATATGCAGATATAAGGGCAAATGCAACTACTGTATCCCAGAATTTATATAGTAGAGATTTCTTTATGGGTACAGTTCCAGGAATGGAAACTTCTAATATGGGTGCCCCTGTTGTAGTTCAATATAGATCAGATGATTTTGGAATATTAGGAACAGTAGAAACAGCAGATGAAAGACATTTTGCAACACCTCAAGTTGGAGCAGGTTTAATTTCTGTTGCCGGCTCCCCAAGTGTTGAAATAACCACCGCTGCCAACCGAGACAATGGTTCTTACGAAACCTACGATCCAACTAATCCTTCATCAGTGATTAGCCTTAATACTAAACAAAAAGCACATTATCAAGTTACTATATCTAATGGAACAGGAAAACAGTTAAATCCGGGACAGATTATTATGATTCCTATTCCTAAATTAAATGGAGAACCAGGAGCCGAATTTATTCCTTCTAGTGTTTCAAATTTAGATTCAACATTTACACCGGATAATTATAAATTTACTTGGAGTGCCTATCTTACTAAAAATGTTTTAGATCAACTTGTGGATCAAGGTAGATCTGAGAGTGATTTTACAGTAATGTATTCAACTAATTATACATCTGATGAAAATTCTACAGATTGGCAGAATTATGAAACTCTTATGACAGGTGTAGATACTAGTGATGCTGATGCTGTTAAAGCAAAACTAGCACAGGTTAAAACAGTAAAAGTAGTTTATAACAATGCAATACCTGCAACTACTACTGTAGATACTTTTAATATTGAACTTGGTATGCCTCAAGGTGACGAAGCTAAGGTAGCTCAAGGAAATATAGATTTTTATTCATCATATATTCATTATGCAACACCATCAGTTTCAGGATTTAAAACTAGTGAACCTGTAGCCTTAAAGCTTAACACAGGTATTGTATCTGGAAATGTTTATTTAGATAAAACTAGAAATGGTATAATTGATACAGCAGCTGGTGCAGATAAAGATGACGGAAAAGGCCAAGTAGCAGTAAAAGCTTATAAAACTGGGACCAGTGAACTTCTTGATAGTACAGTTACTGCAAATGATGGAAGTTATTCTTTAATTAATCTATCATCAGATCAAGCTGTAGACATTAAATTTACTAATCCTAAAACGGTTACATCACCTATGGGATTTGTAACAGATTATGCTTCAAATCATAATACAATTAATGATGGAAATACATGGATAGTGGCGAATATAACTCCAAATAGGGCAGGAAGTAATAGTGTTAATGCACTTCTTCAAGAACCATATAAAGTTATTTTTGATACAATAGGTAATACATCTGGAAATGCCTCAACTGGTGGAACAATAAGTAATCAATATATTTATAGTGGTAAGAAAATAAGTTCAGTAATTTCACCAACCAAACTAGGACAAACCTTTGAAGGGTGGTTTTATAAACCAACTGACATAGGAGATTACGGTTCTTCTTGGACACCATGGAATGTATCTAGTGATATTGTTGATGGTACTTCAATTGTATCTGACAATGATAGTGATGGAAATACTCTAACCCTTAGAGCAGGTTATAGTGCAAATAGTTATACAGTTTCTTATGTAATGAATGGCGGTTCATATAACGGAAGCACTCTTATTCCACCAAGTAATCAATCTGTTTTATGGACAAGTACTGGATTAATTAGTACATTTGCAAAAACAGTAACAAGGGCAGGGTATAAACTTACTGGATGGAAGGTAACTACCGGAGGAAATACCACATGGAACAACACTGATAAAATTATTACAATATCAAGTGGAGTTGCATCAGACACAGATAATACTAAAGTAAAATTTAGTGATGTGGCTTCTTCTGATAGTATAATTGGTATTACACTAACAGCCCAATGGGAGAAAAAAGAATATACGCTTAATGCTTCTGATTTTTCATTTGGCGTTACCCAGCAATCATCTGTAGATGATACTGATTTATCTCTTCAAGATTTTATTTTCTATGGTAATATTTCTTTAACAGATGAGGATGATAATACAATTTCATCATTAAATAATATTTCTATTAAAGAAGCAGATAAAGAGGCCTTAGAAACAGCTATAAGTCAAGGAAAACTTGGAAGATATTCAGTAGAAATTACCAATACATTTAATAATACAACTAAGACTATAAAAGTTCTTCTTGAAGATGTAGGCGCAAGAAATGAAGATGACAAGGATTTTATTTCAGGTAATGGAATTATTCTTGGAAGAGACGAGGAAAATATTTCTGGGAAAGAACTTCTTTATAGAGGAGCAGTTAATGCTAAAACTTCTGATGGTACTGTTATAAGTCGTTCTGATTTATCTGTTGATGCTACAGATTTAGCTTCATTAAATTCAGCTCTTCAAGATGGTTCTACAGATGAAGTAGATGTAAAAGTAAGTACCATCAATGGCACAGTAATTACTATACCTGTCTCAATACGCCAATATGGTAGCGGAGTTTTCCCAACTTATTCTGATGATACTTTAAATGGTCAAATTAGTAAAGGAACTATTGGCGGAAGTGATTTTGTCATTTCTAATGACACTACTTTAACTGAAGATTTAGCTAAATCTATGGGACTAGCGATTGGAAGGGATTTATTTGCAAATGAATACACTAGTAATGAATTAATTGTAGATGGAAGACAACTTCAGACAATTAATGATGATAATAAGGCAAAGGAATCTGGAGTTTATCCTTTGACATTTAAGACACCAGAGGGAGAGGCAGCAGTTACGATTAATGTAATTATGTATAATGTTGTAACTCCTGAAAGTAATGATGGTAGATTATTTGCAAATAACTTTATTTATAACTTAAAAGAGAAGGCATTAAATCCATTAAACCAAGACTTAGCTAAAGAACTATCTAAGGTTAATGGAGCGAATGGGGATAATGTACCATTTGCAAATGAGGAAATAACAGTTGATGAAACTTCTTGGAATAATCTGATAGCAGAGTATAATGCGAATAAAACAGGAATTTTTAAGCTTACATTTAATGCACCAGGAGATTTGAGTATCACAATTAATGTAACCCTTGCTAAAGATAAGGTAGACGTGGATAATCAAGGTGGCGGCGGTAAAATTCCACCTAAGGTTATCTATAAAAAGAAGGTAGTTACTAAGACAATAACTAAAAATAATATTATCTACAGAACAATAAGCAAAGTTAAAACAGGAGATTATAATAACATACTTTTAATGATAGCTTTATTTGCAGCAGCTTTATCTGTAACTGTAGTTATAGTAAAGAAGAAAAGAAAATAGAGAGTGAAATAGAAGAAAGAACAGGGCGAAATTTGTCCTGTTCTTTCAGTTTAGTTTTTTTTAAAATATCGGATAAGATATTGTGCGTTTATAAAAACATAGTCATATACACTGGAATATATACTATATTATCTTCAACTTTTAAATCCTTGGTATAAATTATATATTTTTTTCCTAATCGCTTATCAAACTTTTTAGTAAATTTATCTAAAGATGCATGTCTTTTATAAGAGGATGATTTTACTTCTATAGGGCAGATTTTTCCATTTCGTTCAATTAAAAAATCTATTTCCATTCTATTTTCTGTATTTTCATTATCACTTCTAGAATAAAAATATAGTTTGTCACCATTTGCAACAAGCATTTGTGCTACAATGTTTTCAAAAAACATTCCCTCATTGATTCCTAATCTATGGAATAGTATATTTTTATAAACCCCCTCATCAACTAGCCTTTTATTAGAAAATGCTTGACTAATAAGTAATCCTGTATCAGCCATATAACATTTTAGTGTTATTCTATCTCTGTATAATCCTAGTCCTGCATTTGGATCAGAGTTGTTATATCAAACATTTATTATTTTAGCTTCACGTAACCAGGTAAATGCATTTTCATAATTTTTCAATCTTGCATCTTTACTTATGCTAGACATTTTAAATTTTTTTTCGTGCCTAGATAATTGAGATGGAATATCGTCAAATATGGACATAACTTTAGTTTCATATCTTTCTGCAAATTTTACCACATCTGTTCTATATAATTTTAAAATATTTCTTTTTTCTCTATCAACATTTTCAAAATTGTTTGACTCAAGAAATTCAACTACAGCTTGAGGCATTCCTCCCACTAACATATACTGTCTAAATAAGTCCATTGCTTTTCTATGAATGATACCAACTGGTTTTCTTTCGTTAAAACATTGTTGCAGATATGGATATAACATATCATTTCCAATTGCCCATAAGAATTCTTCAAAATCTAATGGATTCATAGCCATTGAAAGCTCTTCTGAGGGAATAAGAATATCTTTAATATTCTTATAAATAGAAATCAATGAACCTGTTTCTATGTAATCATATCGTCCATCTTCAACTAGATACTTTATCAATTGACGGGCTTTTGGATATAATTGTATCTCATCAAAAATAATAATACTTTGTCTTTCATAAAGATGTTTACCAGTAATGGCTTGAAGTTTTAAAAAAAACTGTTCAAGATTACTACTATTATATTCAAAAAGATCAATTATTTCAGAATCTATTTTTCCAAAATCTAAGAGAATATAACTTTTGTATTCATTCATGGCAAATTGCTTTACTATGGTACTTTTACCAACTCTTCTTGCACCTTCAAGCATGATGGCAGTTCTTCCATTCCAATAATTTTTCCATTCTACTAATTCATTATATATTTTTCTTTTTAATATCATAAATCATATCACCTCAAAATATTATTCTAAAGATTAAAAATGATACATGACCATAAAAACCTTAAAGTTTCCTAAATGTTAGAGAATTTACGATTATATTACACGAATTTAGCAAATTATTCAAGTAGATTATTCACGAATTTAGCAAATCTTTTGAAAGGATTATTCACGAATTTAGTAAATCTTTTGGGGCTCTTGTAGCAGATTGTAGCAGATGTGAAAAGTAGACACTAAAAAAGTTTTTTTATTGTTTTTATTTTTAAAAGTAGACACGGGCAATTTTTTTTGATATTTTTCTTTTTCAAAAGTAGACATTTTAATTCTTTTTTGCTCATTTTCTTTTACAAGAGTAGATTTAAAAAACTTTTTCTTATATTACTAATTATAAGATATGATTAAGAATTAAAAAATAATTAAAAGTCCTTGGAAATATCAAAATATGTATGAAATATGGCAAAAATCTTGAACATATCAAAAACAAGGCATAGACTATGATTAAAAGAAAAATAATTAAGAAAAGCGGAATATTGATAAAAGAGGAGAGAGAAATAATGAGTGACAAAATAAATTCAAGTAGTATAGTGGCAGAAGGTGCAATTAATGAACTTGTGGGAATTGATGTAAATGATTGTAGAGACAAAACCGTAGATTTTCCTTATTCGGAAGGAATAGCAGGAATGAACAATGGCAGAGGTTTTGCGAATAAAATTCTTAAAAGCGTTGGCGAGTTTAGTAAGGCTGTTTTAGAACAGGCTAATAAATTTCCAGAAATTGCTAAAGCTATAGAAAATCGTGATAAGGTTGATAGTATTAAATGGGAGAGTAAATAATGGGATATAATAAAAATGACGAAAAAAGAGATGCCATTAGAAGAGAGATAATAAAAATTGAAGAGAAACAAAGTGATGTTAGACAATATAAAAGATCTTTTGAAAAAGCTATTTCTAATTTTCATTTGAGATATAAAAGTTTAGCACGTGCAAGTGAAAAAGCAGTATATGATTCTATTTCTCATGGAAACAAAGGTGCAGCCAATATTCTTGATGTTGATAAAGGAATTAATATTAAAATTGATAGGTTGGTTGATGCACAGTTTCATGAGTTAGATAGCGGATGTAGAAGAGCAATTAGAAAAATGGAAGATGAAAAAGAAGATTTAATAAGAGAAAGGAATCATTTGCAATGGGAGTAAAATTTTGTACTGCTGAGTCAGAAAACTTAATAAAGGCTTTAGAGAATAATATAGATATTGCTGATGGGATTGCAGATAGATTATCATCAGGTTCACAGCATCTTTTAGCTACTATTAATTCAGGAGAATTACAAGGTGCAGCATTTATGGCAGGGAAGGGATTATTTGAAGAAGTAATTATTCCAGTAATTAAAAAAATATATAAAGCCACTAAGGACATAAAAACAGAGCTAGATGCATATAAAGCAGCACATTCTGTTGCTGCACAAGCTACAATAGGTGGTTATGCTGACCTTGACCAATTAAAGGAACAGTTAAAAATAAAGAAAAGTCAGCTTGAATTAATAGAAGAACAAATAACACAAAACACATATATTATTACTCAAGCAAATCCATTTTTACGTAAGGAGTTATCTGGTGTAATAAATCAAAATGTTGGATATGAAAAAACAAAAGCACAATTACAAGCTAATATAAGCGACTATCAAACTAGAATTGATAAGCTGGAATGGTTTGTGAAGGATGTATCTAGATATTTTTCAGATAGTTTAGTTGTGCTAGATGCAGCAATAAAAGGGGCAACGCAGTTAAGTAAGATAAAAGTTGATTCAAATGGCAAGTATTATACTGATGGTATAGATATGTCATGGCTTTCAACTATTAAGGATGAAAAAATAACTACAAATGAGAGTTCAGTTAAAGTTTTAGCTGACCAGTATGGGCTAAAAACAGAAGATGCAGTGATACTTGCTCTTGCATTCGAAAAGTTTAATAAAAGTGATGATAAGGATGACAAAAAGTTCTTGGCTATGATGACTTCTTTGTGTGATGGTTATAGAGATGGCTTAAAAAATAAAGTACAGTGGGGGGCTACAGCTAATATAGCGATGAGTTTAAAAGATGCAGAAGCATATTTTAAAAAATTAGGTCTTAGTGAAATAGAAGTAAAGAGATTATATAAAGTTATTAATGAACAACATAATAAAGTGTCAAATGCAAGTACTCCAAATAATTTAAAGAAGCGAGACTTTGCCCATGAAATGGCTACATTAGCAGGTTGTACAAACACTTCAGTTCCTCATAGCATATTAAATGCAGTTATGTTTGGACAAATAAAAGAATTTGCGGGCTATAAAGGTGATATAGGATCTGGAATATTTGACAGAGATGATATGTTATCAGATACGGACGCAATGAATATATATAATCGTTCAAAGAAAAATAAGAATAATATTGTTAAGGAATTTGGAAAATACAATAAGGAAATAAGCAAGGGGACAACAAATCGTGCTAAAGAATTTTTACGTAACTTAGGTAATGGTAATATTAATGAGGGTAAAAAAAATTTAGCTCTCCAGGTTTATTCATATAATGGTGGAGATGAATATATGGCAAATTTGCCTTTTATTGATTGGTCGATAGGTGAGGATGATAAAGCAAAAAAGAAAATACACACTTATGTGAATAAAAAAACCAGAAAACTTAAGGAATATATGAGGTTTCTAAATGAAGAAATGGAAAAATAAAAAGATAATAATAATGATTTTAGGATTGATAATCATTGTCATAGGTGTAGTAAGCGTTTACATAAAGTATAATCAAGATTTATCAGCTAATTACTTAGTTTTACAAAACATTGATAAGCGATATCCACAAATTATTAAAAAGCTAAAAGATAAAAATCAAATAGTTAAATATGATAATCAAACATTATATATAATAAAAGAAAACGTAAAATATGAATTTTGGGACTCGGGATTAAGTACTATAAGCACCCCCGAAGGAATAACGTTATTGGACTTTGAAACAAATAAAAATGGCAAAGTTAAAACTTTTGTTGCTTCATTATACAGCGGAATTGATTCATTGAGGGCTAGATATGATTTAAAAACTATGAAACGGCATAAACTATTTTATGTATTTGATTTGAGTAAATATGAAGATGAACAAATACATAAACATATTTCAAATATAAAAATGGTTCAGTATGTTAAATCTGGGCAGGTTCTTCAAAATAAAATAAAAAAAGTACTTGAAGAAAGTTAAATGTTATTATTAAATATATAAGAAAGAACAGGGTGTAAATTGCTCTGTTCTTTTACGTTATTCACAAAAATTCCTATCTTTCTTTTTAAACCCATTAACAATACATATGGAATTGGCTTTTTCGATTGCTTTATTCCTATATGGTGTATACAATATGGTTTTTATATTTATTGTGGTTGGATATTATAGAAAAAGGCAAAAAGAGAAAGATGAAGAAAACAAATATATTCATAAAAATAGGTGTTCTAATCGAAAGCATAAATATACTAATTTGTAACTAGAAAATTTAAGAAGAGTATAAGTGCTACATAAAAATGGGCTGTGGGATACTCTCTAGGTTTTATTGACAAGCAAGAAAATAGATGTATAACGCTACTAAGGGCAAGGCCATAAAATATGACCTTGCCCTTAAGCAACTATTCATAAATCTCATATCATTTTTTTAGGTTTACATAAAACTTGAAACACCCTCAGTAGATGCTAAAACTCCACAATAGTAACTCCGGCATCTCCTTCGCCATATTCTCCTAATTTAAAGCTTTTAACATAAGATAAATGCTTTAGGTAGTTATGAATTCCGTTTCTAAGGGCACCTGTTCCTTTACCGTGGACTATTCTTACAGGGCTAAGATGCGCCATATATGCATCATCTAGGTATTTATCTAGAATGGCGATAGCATCATCTACATTTTTACCGATTACATTTATTTCAGGTCTTACACTTAATGATTTACCCATTCCTTTTGAAGAGGTATTTCTTTTCTTCTCTCGTTTTAAAGTAAAATCGCTGTTATCAGGTAATATCTCTAAATCATTTATAGGGAATTTGGTTTTTAATATTCCCATTTGAACTTCTACCATATTTTTAGAATCTGGCTCTTTATGAACTGTTCCGTTAAGATTCATGCTAAGAACTTTAACATTGGTTCCTACTTTAAAATCTGAGGGCTTATAAGCTTTTTTAGGTTTGGTAATAGCTTTTGAATTTGTTTTTGAAGCATTTTTTATTTCATTTCTAAGTTTTTCTCTAGCTTCTTCTAAAGATTGAATTGTAACATTATCTGACTTAGCTTTATTAAAAAGTTTTATCGTATCATCTGCAGTATCTTTGGCATCAGATAAAATCTTTTTAGCTTCTGCTTTAGCTTCAGAGAGAATACGTTCACGTTGTCTGTCTAAGCTGTTATATTTATCTGCGGCTTGTCTTTCCTTCTTTTGGTATTCAAGCCTTCGTTTATCCCATTCTTCTTGTTCTTTTATAAAAGCAACTCGCTTAAGTTCAAGTTCAGTCATTAAATCTTCAAGGGATTCGTCTTGTTCTCCAATATGTTCCTTAGCTTGATTAACTATATCATCAGACATTCCAAGTCTTTTAGCAATTGCAAATGCATTACTTTTTCCGGGAACTCCAATAAGAAGTCTATATGTAGGTCTTAAGGAATTTACATCAAATTCGCAAGAAGCATTTTCAACTCCTGCTGTAGTAAGTGCAAATACCTTTAGTTCACTATAGTGAGTTGTAGCCATTGTTCGAATTCCCCTATTATGAAGGCTTTCTAGAATGGAAATTGCAAGTGCGGCACCTTCAACTGGGTCTGTACCGGCACCAAGTTCATCAAAAAGAACTAAATCATCAGAAGTTACCTTAGAAAGAAAATTTACTATATTTGTCATATGAGAAGAGAAAGTAGAGAGACTTTGCTCAATACTTTGTTCATCTCCAATATCCGCATATACATTTGCAAATACGGAAAGTTCAGATCTATCAAGAGCAGGGATATGAAGCCCGGCTTGCCCCATGAGGGTAAATAATCCCACAGTTTTAAGGCTTACAGTTTTACCGCCGGTGTTGGGACCTGTGATTATGAGTAGGTCAAAGTCTTTGCCTAAATTAATGCTTATAGGTACTACAGTTTTTTTATTGAGTAATGGGTGGCGACCATTTCGAATATTTATACGATGGTCTTTGTTAAATATTGGAAGGCTACCATTCATATCTATTGCTAGATTTCCTTTTGCAAATACGAAATCTAGATGAGATAGGAGGTCTTCATCTAATTTTAAAATATCCGTTATTTCGCCGCACTTATTAGAAAGCTGGGCTAAGATTTTTTCGATTTCTTCTTTTTCTTTTATATGAAGTTCTTTTAGTTCGTTGTTTAAGCGAACAACTGCAGCTGGTTCAATAAAAAGTGTTGAACCTGTTGAGCTTTGATCATGAAGAAGTCCGGGGACTTTGCTTTTATATTCGGCTTTAACAGGGATAACATATCTATCCCCTCTCATAGAAACAATAGCATCTTGAAGATATGAGCGAATAGATCCATTAATCATTTGGTTAAGAGTTGAATGGATTTTATCACTCATGCCATTAATGCTTCGTCTGATGCTTTTAAGAGTTCCACTAGCATCGTCACTTATTTCCCCGGGTCCTAAAATGGCAGTGCTTATTTCTCGCTCAACACTAGGCACCCCGTCTAAGCCTTCAAAATAGTTATCAAGTATATCGGCTTTTTCTTCAACAGTTTCATGTTTTCCGTAGGATTTAACTGCGGAAGCTATTCTAAGGATTTTAGCTATATTTAAAAGCTCTGTATCTATTAAGGAAGCTCCAATATCAAGTCTTTTTATTGATTCTCCTACAGACTTAAAATTGGTAAACCCAGGATTTCCCTTTTTAACAAGTCTATCAAAGGCAGCTTTAGTTTCTAGTTGGTAGACTTGGATTTCTTCTAAATCTGTACTTGGAAGAAGAGATTTGCAAATGCTTTTTCCTAAATCTGATGAAGCTTTATCTACTAACATATCTATGATTTTGTTATATTCTAGTTTTTCTAATGTTTTCTTTTCCATATTTTTTCTTTCTTTGTTCGAGTATACAATTAAAATTTTGTGTAGTGTTTTAAATAACCATTTAAATAGAGTATAATATGATACTGTGTTATTATACTCTGTACTTAATTAAAAATAAATATGTATTATTTTAAATTTAAAATTAAAGATGGGTAATTCGTATTAAGATAAAGCTTTTCTTGTAAAGTTTATATTTTTTTGGTTGAAGTGACAGTGATAATGAGAGTAAAAAATAACAATAATTGTATTTAGAAAGTTAGGTGTACTGTGGTTAATATAAAAAATAATAATTTGTCTTTGAGGGAAATAGCTGATTCTGGACAGTGTTTTCGTATGGAAGAATTAGAAGATGGTAGATTTAGGGTAATAGCTAGAGATAAAATTATTTATTTGCAACAAGAAATGGATAGAATAGATTTTGATTGTGAAAAGGATGAGTTTGAGAATATCTGGAAGGAATATTTTGATTTAGATACAGACTATGGGAAACTTCTTGAAACAGCTAAATTAGATAAGGATAATTATTTGGAAGAAGCTATGGAATTTGGTTCTGGGATTAGAATTCTTCATCAAGATTTATGGGAGATGATAATTACATTTATTATTTCACAGCAAAATAATATTAAAAGAATAAAGAAGCTTATTGAGATAATTAGTGAAAAGTATGGAAAAAAATGTACTGACAAATATGGAAACAAGTATTATAGTTTTCCAACTCCGGAAGAATTGAATAAGGTAAGTATAGAAGAACTTAATGGATGTTCCTTAGGATATAGAAGTAAATATATATTTAAGACTTCAGAAATGATAGTTTCGAAAGAAGTAGACTTAGATGAAATAAAAAAGATGAATTATAAAGATGCAAGGGAAGAACTTTTAAAGCTTGTTGGAATTGGTAAAAAAGTGGCAGATTGTATTTGCCTTTTTGCACTTCATCATCTAGAAGCATTTCCTATTGATACCCATATTAAGCAAGTATTTGCAGCTCATTATCCAGATGGTTTTCCATTTGCAAAATATAGTGGATATGAAGGGGTGATTCAGCAATATATCTTTTATTATGATTTACATGGAAATGATTGATTAAATATGATATTATAAATTGCAAGTCGTTTAAAAACGTTCCTTTGAAAAGGGCATGATTTTGAACAAGCGATTTACCGAGAAATCTTTGATTTTTAGGTATTATATTAACCACATGGAACAAAGCGGTTGAAACATTATATTGAAATAGAAAGAGAGCAATACAATGACATTTATTGAAGATATAAAAGAGGGAGAGACAATCTCCTCTATTTATTTGGTTAAAACAAAAAGACAGTTACAGACTAAAGCCGGAAAAAGTTATGAAGATATAACTCTTCAAGATAAAACAGGCAATCTCAATGGTAAAATTTGGGATCCTAATTCAGGGGCTATAGCAGACTTTGATGAAATGGATTTTATTGAAGTTTTCGGACAAGCCAATATGTATAACGGTGGGATGCAATTAAATGTTCGAAGAGTAAGAAAAGTTTTCCCAGATGAATATAATATTGCAGATTACATGCCTTCATCAGATAAAGATGAAGAAACTATGTATAATGAACTACTTTCATACATTGATGGTATTAAGAATGAATATTATAAAAAGGCATTAAAGTATTATTTTGTAGAAAACAAGGAATTTATTGCTAGTTTTAGATCTCATTCAGCAGCTAAAACTGTTCATCATGGATTTGCAGGAGGGCTTTTAGAACATACTTTAGCGGTAGTTCGAATTTCAGATTTCTTTGCAAATACTTATGATTTTTTAAATCGAGATTTACTTTTAACTGGAGCAATCACTCACGACATTGGAAAGACAAGAGAGCTTTCTGATTTCCCATCTAACGATTACACAGATGAGGGAAATCTCATCGGTCATATTGTTATTGGTGTGGAGATGATTGATGAGGCAGTAAGAAGTATACCTGATTTTCCAGTGGTTCTTGCAAATGAATGGAAGCATCTAATCCTGGCTCATCATGGAGAGCTGGAATTTGGTTCACCAAAGAGACCTTCTCTTGCAGAGGCGTTTGCACTTAATTTTGCTGATGTTGCTGATAGCAAGTTGCAGACACTTAAAGAATTATTTAAAGAAAAAAAGGGTGAGGGTTGGTTAGGATATCAGAGACTTTTTGACTCTAATATTAGAAGGACAAGTGAAGAGTAATATGCAGTATACGAAGAATAATCGGTTAAAAATAGAGATAGAGGATATTAGCAGTGATGGATCTGGAATTGGTCATGTGGATGGATATACATTATTTGTAAAAGATGCCCTTCCTGGAGACATAATAGATGCCAAGATAATTAAACCTAAGAAAAATTATGCATTTGCAAGGATAGAAGAGATAATAAAGCCATCTAAGGATAGAGTTACCCCCAGATGTCCTATTTCGAAGCCTTGTGGCGGTTGTCAAATACAGGGATTAGAGTATAATAAGCAATTGGAATTTAAAGAGAATAAGGTGAAAAATAATCTTGTTCGCATAGGAAGTGTAGAGGAAAGTCTTGTAAATGAAATTACCCTCTCAATTTTAGGGATGGAAGAGCCATTTAGATATAGAAATAAGGCTCAATTTCCCATAGGGGAGGATAAAGATGGAAACCTTGTGGCAGGATTTTATGCAGGAAGAACTCATTCCATTATTCCTGTAGATGATTGTGTTATTGGAAGTAAAAATAATAAAGAAATCCTGCAGATTGTCCTTGATTTTATGGAGAAAAACCATATTTCAGCGTATAACGAAAAGCTTCATGGAGGACTAGTGAGACATGTGCTGATTAGGGAAGGATATATTTCTGGTGAAATTATGGTTTGTCTAGTTATCAATGGCAAGACTTTACCTAAGTCAGAAAAACTTATTGAAAGATTAAGCAAAGTTACCGGAATGACTAGCATTGTATTAAATATTAATACGGGGAATACAAATGTTATTCTAGGTGATAAAATCAAAGTATTATGGGGAGAACCATATATTACAGATAAAATTGAAGATTTAACTTTTAGAATTTCACCTCTTGCATTTTATCAAGTTAATCAAGTTCAAACAGAAAAGCTTTATAATAAGGCTTTAGAATTTGCAGGTTTAACAGGCAAGGAAATTGTATGGGATATTTATTGTGGAATTGGGACGATTTCCCTTTTCTTAGCTAAAAAAGCTAAGAAGGTTTATGGCATTGAAATTATTCCGGAAGCAATTGTTGATGCAAATGCAAATGCAAGACTTAATGGTATTTCTAATGTAGAATTTATGGTGGGAGATGCTAAAGAAGTATTGTGTGAAGAAGTAACTAAGTTTAATAAAAATACCTTAGGAAAAGATTTGCAAAATTCTCAAAGTATTGAAAATACATATTTAGATGAAGATAAGTCGATTTTACATAAAGAGAATAAATGTAATAAAACAGATATTTTTGCAGATGTAATAGTAGTTGATCCTCCAAGAAAAGGTCTAGATGATGTTACAATTCAAACAATGGTTTCAGTAGCTCCAAAGAAAATAGTCTATGTAAGTTGTGATTCAGCGACTTTAGCACGAGATATAAAGATATTTAGAGAAAATGGATATGAATTAGAGAAAGTTCAGCCGGTTGACATGTTTCCCCAAACTGTCAGTGTTGAGACATGTGTTCTTTTGTCACGAAAATAGATACTTATTTGGGAATGATAAGTGAAGATTAAAATTGAAATTAAAGGAGGAAATGACTATGCCATATATTACAGTAGAAGGTGGAGAATTGACAGTAGAACAAAAGGAAATACTAATTTCAAGGTTGACGGAGGTATCATCAGAAATTATGAATATTCCGCAAGATTTTTTTATGATTACAATAAAAGAGTTATCAGATAAGAATATTGGAATTGGTGGGAAATCTATAGATGCAGTAAAAGCAGAATATATGAAAAAGAATAAGTAAATTGGAAATATATAATTTCTTGATTTTGTTAAAGTTTTTTTGTGGTTGATTGTATAATCAGCCATTTAGTTTATCAAATAGAATAATTGAAGAATTGTTTTTGGTATTGATTAATTCCTTTTTTAGAATAATTCTTTGTCTTTGATTTTCTGTGAAATCATTAGTTTCCTTTTCAAAGACAGAGATACATACAAAAGTTAAATCATCTTTTTGGACTTTATCGTTAGTATGTATTAAAAAAACATAACTATATGGTCGGATATTACTTGTTATTATATATTCGGCTTTTATATTGGAGGAAAAAGAATAGAGCATTTGTGGTCTAAAATAAAATAGACTAAAATCATTTTTTATAATTTCATTAATGTTAGATAAGACGTTCAATCTAGGTAGTATTTCATTAAAATGTATACTTTTTGATATGTAATCTAAAGTAATCGTGTTTTCTAGAATATTATGTAGTAGTTTATTTGGTTTTAAATATTTAGGGAAACGAGTATCTGTTAGTTTGTGGAAACCAGCCAAATGATAAAAATCACTTTCATTAAATTTAAGTATAATTTTATTAAGTTGCCGTTTATATCCATATGTAATAATCAGTTGTTTATTTAATAAAGTGTTCCATTCTTTGGCGGCTTTAATAAGTATATTATTAGCTTGTTTATTCATTGTCACCTCTTGTATGTTTATAAAAAAAGAGCCTTGCGTTAGCAAGACCCTTAAAAGCGTTTTTAATGTCGGTTCGTGGTTATCGCATAACCCATAGTCGGACTCCGTTGCTAACCCAATACCGACAGGACTAGCAATTTCATAGTCAACGATAGCTACTCTTGGTGCTACCCTATGTCAGTATAGTAATATATATTAAGTTTGAATTCTATAGGCAATTTGCACAAAAATAGAAAATGAAAACATGGGAGGATATTCGTCATGACTTTAAAGAGAATTAGAATATAAAATATAAGAAATTCTTATAATATTTTAGAAAAACATGATGAAAATACATGAAGATTTGTTTCTTTCAGTTTAATAAAATGACATGATATAGTCAATAGAGGTTTGTGTGAAATTAATATGTTTAGTTAGACTTGCCAATAGGTAGGTCTTTTTTAGTATTAATCAAAAAGGTATTGACATATGATAATTATTGTGTTATTGTACTAATAACTTAATACAGTAATATGGCAATACAGAAGAAGCGAGGAAGCATTATACTTTATTTGCAAATAGTATAATTAAAGAAAACAGTGTATGAATTAATAAAAGGAGGATGAAAGAATGGAAGTATTAAAGGTTGATGATGTTCTAAAAACTTATGGAAAGAAAGAATCTCAGTTTATGGCTTTATCAGGGATTAACTTAAGTGTCAAAAAAGGAGAGAGTTTAGCTATTGTTGGTAAAAGTGGTTCGGGGAAATCCACTTTGATGCATATAATGGCACTACTTGATAAACCGGATAATGGACACATTTTCGTTAATGGTAAAGATGTGAGAGATATGAAAGCTAAGGATTTAAATATTTTGAGAAATGAAAAGTTTGGATTTGTTTTTCAACAGTTTTTTATGAATCCTAGAGAGACAGTTTTGGAAAATGTACAGTTACCATTAAAAATAGCAGGCATAGGTAGAAGCGAGAGAAAGAAGCTTGCAATGAAAGCTCTAGAAGCAGTGGATTTAGTAGATAAAGCTAAAAATAAAGCAACTGCATTATCAGGTGGTCAAAAGCAAAGAGTATGTATAGCAAGAGCCATTGTGAATAATCCGGAGATTATATTTGCAGATGAACCTACAGGAAATTTAGATTCAAAAACAGGTGATAAAGTTGAAAAACTTCTCTTTAAACTTAAAGAAGAAAAAGGTATTACATTGATTATAGTTACTCATGATATGGAACTTGCAAATAAATGTGATAGACAGATTGTAATTAGGGATGGACAGATAGTAATGAGAGATGGGCAGATTGTAAATAAGGAGGGAAAAGTAGCATGAAGATAATCGATTTATTAAGAACAGCAAATAGAAATTTATTAAGTAATAAAAAGCGTACAATTTTAACAGTAATTGCTATTTTCGTTGGAACTTTTACAATTGCCCTTACTGTTGCAATTAATAATGGAGCTTCTGACTACATTAATGAACAGGTTAAAATGGTAGGTGATATGAATACCATGATTATTT
Organism: Lachnospiraceae bacterium; assembly: GCA_031263035.1. Classification (GTDB taxonomy): domain Bacteria; phylum Bacillota; class Clostridia; order Lachnospirales; family Lachnospiraceae; genus JAISGP01. The sequence goes on from JAISGP010000142.1 coordinate 30,629, forward strand.
CACCTAAAACCACAGCTACTTCATCAGAAGATGGTCCCACAGAATATGTTTCAGAAAAAACTAAGATGGGTGCTGATGTAGTTATAACTAAGGATAATCAAAAGAGCATTGCAAATATTAAATATATTAATTCAGTTGAAGCTGTCAAGAATGCACCTATTGACTATATTGAAGGTAAAAATGGTAAAAAATATGTTTTAGATTCCGGTCATATGGCAGGAATTACCCCTTTAGAAGATGGCGAGCAGTTAGATGAAAAATCATCAGAGCCACAATTGCTTATTTTACCTACATATGTAAAAGCTTTAGGATATAAAAATAATAAAGATATTATTGGCAAGAATGTAAGACTACAAGTTAGCTCTAGTGTTACTAAAAAAAGCCAAATAGTTATTGCGAAAGTTATGGGGGTACGAAGTGAAGGTATAATTAATCCTGGAGTAAATATGTGTAATACTGCTTTAATTGATAAAGCAGTTAGCATAAGTGAAGAAGGTTTACCTGCAAGTATGAAGAATAATACTTATGGGGTTACTGCCCAGATGAAGGAAAATGTCACAGACAAACAGATACAGTACGTAAAAGATAAATTGGATAAAATGGGATATGAGGGAATAACCTTAAAAGACCAAGTAAAAGATATAATGACAGTTTTAGATGCTATAACTATGGTACTTATGATATTTGCAGCTCTTTCATTATTTGCAGCAAGCTTTGGAATTATTAATACTTTATATATGTCAGTGCAAGATAGAACCAGAGAAATTGGACTTATGAAAGCTTTTGGAATGAGTAAGAGAAAAATATCATGGCTATTTAGTTTTGAAGCTATATATATTGGATTTTGGGGCTCTCTTATTGGAGTACTAGCTGCCACCGGAGCAGGAAAACTTCTAAATGCTTTTTCAAAAGCCAATATGAACCTAATGAGTGGATATGATATTACTAAATTCTCTATTCAACCAATACTAATAATTATGGGTGTGATAATGCTAATTGCATTTTTAGCAGGTACTTTCCCAGCTAGAAGAGCAAGTAAATTAGATCCAATTAAAGCTTTAAGTTATGAGTAAACTAAAGAGGGGGTAGAGATAGTTCAATTTAAAAATTTGATAATTTTAAATTTGATATACAAATGTTGATTGATATAAAAAAATTAGATATTTGGTTGAATATTAATATAGATATATGTAAAAGTAACTTCCTTAATCCTGTAGTTTTAAGGAAGTTACTTTAATATTTAATTCATTTATTTTACGTTGAAAACCGCTTTACAAGCCGAGTAGATATTCCAATTTTTAAAGTTTGAGGAATTGGAGAATTTACTTGGCTTATTAATTGTGTAGCTGCCATTTTTCCCATAAAAGTTCTATTAATATCAATGGTAGTTAAAGATGGAGAGATAATTTTAGCTTCAGAAATGTTATCAAATCCAACTATTTTAATATCGTTTGGAATTTTATATCCTCTTAAAGTTAAGGCTTTTATTGCTCCAATTGCAATTAAGTCATTATCAGCGAAATAGCAACTGGCAAGTTCATCACCCTGGTCGATTATTTCAAGCATATCTGAAAAAGCTCCATCAATAGAAGGAGATACTTCATGAATTATTGATTTAGAAACAGACATTCCATGTTCTTTTATAGCTTTAGTAAATCCGTTTTTCCGCTCCACAAAATTAGGAATACTATAAGAGGAGCGAATATGCCCAGGTTGTTTATTATTACATCTATCTATTAAATAATTAGTTGCCATATAAGCCCCTTGTACATTATTTATAAGGACAGAGCTACATTCTACAGAGTCAAAATAAGTATCTAAAAGAACCATAGGAATGGAAAGCTTTAGAAAAGATTTGCAAATAGAGTCTGTGATTTCTGTGCCCAATAATATAATTCCAACACATCCAGTTACTCGTAAATCTTCCATATCTTTTTCTACATCATCTGTTTTTTCATAAATCTGTAAAGTTTTTAATCTATATCCATTTTCCCTGCAGGCTTCTGCAATTCCATCAGTCAATTCTGAAAATATAGGAGTATATTTTAAAATTGCATTATGTTTTCTGTAGATAATGTAATAAATATCTCCTTCTTTTTTTCTTTTCATAGAAATCTTAGAAAAATCATAGCCATATTTTTTGGCTTCTTCAAGAATGTATTTTCTTGTTTCAGTACTAACTCCAGCCTTATTGTTTAAAGCCATAGAAACAGCAGTGGCAGAAATATTTAATTTTTGTGCAAGTTCCTTAGCTGTTATTCCCATTTGTAACCTCATCTTTTATTGTTATTTAAATATCTATAGTTTTTTTTGAACATTTAATTTAAATAATATGGTCTTTATGTTTTATAGTTCAAATCTTTCGATTAAATATTACTAATTTCAAAGGTATCATTAATGATTTCTATAAGATGAATGTTTATATATCTCTTAATTATCTATCTTAATTATATTATATAAAATAAATAATTCAATAATAAAGTTAAAAATAAAGTAAAATTCACTTTATTTTTTCTTGGAATAAAGTGAAACAAGGCCTACAATCCAATTAAGTTAAGGAGGATGGATGATGAAGAGGATAAAACTTGGATATGCACCAACTAGAAGAAGCATCTTTAGTGCACCGGATGCAATAAAATACAGAGGATTAATTGCAAATAGATTAAAAGAATTAAATATTGATTTTGTAGATATTACAGATATAAATGAAGAAGGACTTTTATATAATGATGAAGATATGTTTAAAATAGCAGAAAAGTTTAAAAATGAAAAAATAGATGGACTTTTTCTTCCTCATTGTAATTTTGGAACAGAATATGAATGTGCTAGATTAGCTAAAGAATTAAATGTTCCAGTACTTTTGTGGGGACCATTAGATGAAAGACCAGAAGCTGACGGAACTAGACTTCGTGATACCCAATGCGGTTTATTTGCAACAGGAAAGGTACTTAGAAGATTTAAAATTCCATTTACATACATGACTAATTGTAGATTAAATGATCCTGTATTCGAAAGAGGACTTAGAGATTTTCTTGCAGTATGTAACGTAGTTAAGACTTTTAACCATATAAGAATTCTTCAAATATCTACAAGACCCTTTGATTTTTGGACAACTATGTGTAATGAGGGAGAATTGCTAGAGAAATTTAACATTCAACTTTCTCCTATTCCAATGCCGGAATTAACAGATGAAGTCAAAAAAGTAAAAGAAGAAAAATATGAAGTAGAACAAGTAATTAAGTATTGCAAGGATAACATGGAAATCTGTGTAACAGAAAAGGAACTTGAAAATGTAGCTGCTTTAAAAGTTGCTATGAAAAATCTAACTGTTAAATATGGATGTAAAGCAGTAGCAATTCAATGCTGGAATCAACTTCAAAGTGAACTTGGTATAATGCCTTGTGCTGCCAATGCTCTTTTAAATGACGAAGGTATTCCTGTTGTTTGTGAAACAGATATTCATGGTGCAATCACAGCATTAATGGTTGAAGCAGCGGGAATGGATGAAACTAGAAGCTTCTTTGCTGATTGGACAATACGTCATCCTGATATTGCAAATGGAGAATTATTACAACATTGTGGACCATGGCCAATATCTATTGCAAAGGATAAACCAAAGCTTACAGTTCCTCTTGCTTTTGATTATCCAGGTAGTATAACGGCAGAAGCTAAACATGGAGATGTATCTTTAGTTCGATTTGATGGTGATAATGGGGAATATTCGCTTCTTTTAGGACATGCTAAAGGTGTTGATGGACCTAAAGGCATGGGTACATATCTTTGGGTAGAAGTTGATAATATAAAAAGGTTGGAAGCTAAAATAGTAGAAGGACCTTACATTCATCATTGTGTGGGAATTCACAAAGATGTAGTTCCAATACTGTATGAAGCTTGCAAATATATTGGGGTAAAACCAGATTTTTATGATCCTATTGAGGAAGATGTAAAGGCATATTTGAGAGGAGAATGATTATGGGTGAGTTAGAAAAGTTAGCATATGATTTGCGAAAAGATACTGTAGATATGATTGTATCTGGAAAAGCTGGTCATATTGGCGGAGATATGAGTGTTATGGAAATTTTGGTTGAATTGTATTTTGATCAGATGAATATATCTCCTGAAAATAAGGATGATCCAAATAGAGATTTATTTGTTTTAAGTAAGGGACATTCTGTAGAAAGTTATTATTCAGTTTTGGCAAAAAAGGGATTTTTTGATATTAAAGAAGCTATAGATACTTTTAGCAAATTCGGTTCAAAGTACATAGGGCATCCAAATAATAAAATCCCAGGAATTGAAATGAATTCAGGTTCTTTAGGTCATGGATTACCTGTAGGAGTTGGAATGGCGTTAGCTTCTAAGATGGATAATAGAAAAAATAGAGTTTACGTTGTGATGGGAGATGGAGAATTAGCAGAGGGCTCTGTATGGGAAGGTGCTATGTCAGCATCTCAATATAAATTAGATAATCTTTGTGCAGTAGTTGATAGAAATAGATTACAGATTTCCGGAACAACAGAAGAAGTAATGGGACAAGATGATTTGCATGATAGATTTAGAAGTTTTGGATGGAATGTAATTGATGTGGAAGATGGTAATAGTATAGAGCAACTTAAAATGGCTTTTGATAAAGCTAAAAGTGTAGTGGGTAAGCCTACTGTTTTAATTGCAAATACTGTTAAAGGTAAAGGTTCTTCTGTTATGGAAAATAATGTATCTTGGCATCATCATGTACCGACAGAAGAGGAGTATAGTCAAATTATCAAAGATTTTCAAATTCGAAAGGAGGTATTTTAAAATGGCTAATATTGCAAATAAAAAGGCTATTTGTGACCTACTTCTAGAAAAAGCTAAAACAGATAAAGATATAGTAGTTTTGTGTAGCGATTCAAGAGGTTCAGCTTCCCTTGCTCCTTTTTTTGAAGAGTTTCCACAACAATCAGTTGAAACAGGAATTGCCGAGCAAGATTTAGTAGGAATATCAGCAGGTCTTGCCAAATGCGGTAAGAAACCATTTGCAGCATCTCCGGCAAGCTTTATTACTACAAGAAGTTATGAGCAATGTAAGGTAGATGTGGCATATTCAAATACAAATGTAACATTAATCGGAATAAGTGGCGGAGTAAGTTATGGAGCACTTGGAATGAGTCATCATTCAGCACAGGATATTGCAGCAATGGCAGCAATTCCAGGTATGAGAGTTTACTTTCCAAGTGACCATTTTCAAACTACTAAATTAATGGAAGCATTACTTAAAGATGAAAAACCTTCATATGTTAGAGTAGGTAGAAATGCTGTTCCTGAAATTTATTCAGAAGATAATTGTACATTTGAAATAGATAAGGCTAATATACTTAGTGAAGGTAAGGATGTTGCAATTATCGCTTGCGGTGAAATGGTATATGAAGCTTTAGAAGCAGCAAAGGCTTTAAAGGAAGAGGGTATTTTGGCTACAGTGGTTGATATGTATTGTTTAAAACCTTTAGATGAAGATACAATAATTAAAGTAACGAAAGATGTAAAAGCAGTCATTACAATAGAAGAACATTCTCCTTATGGAGGACTTGGTTCTATGGTAAGTCAGGTAGTTGGTGAAAATAATCCTAAATTAGTTGTAAATATGAGTTTACCAGATGCACCTGTTATTACTGGAACTTCTAGTGAAGTATTTGATTATTATGGATTAAATAAAGAGGGTATTGTAAAAAAGGTAAAAGAAATTATAAAATAAAGAGGTAGTACAGTGGTAGAAAATTACATAGTCAGTATAGACCAAAGTACTCAAGGAACGAAAGCACTATTATTTAATTTAGAAGGAAAATTAATTAATAGAAGGGATATTCTTCATAAGCAGATAATTAATGATAAAGGCTGGGTATCTCATGATCCTATGGAAATCTACAATAATACAGTTCAGGTTATTAAAAATCTAGTTGAGGCTTCTAAGATAAATAAAGATAATATAATAGGCTTAGGAATTAGTAATCAAAGAGAAACATCTTTAGCATGGAATAGAAAGACAGGAAAGCCTTTAGGAGATGCCATTGTTTGGCAGTGTAGCAGAGCAAGAGATATTTGCGAAAAGGTTGAAAAACTAGGAGTTGCTGATGAAATTGGGGAAAAGACAGGACTTAGGTTATCCCCATATTTTCCTGCAGCTAAAATAGGATGGCTATTAGAAAATATATCAGGTGCAAAGGAATTATCTGAAAAGGGCAACATATGTCATGGAACTATTGACACATGGCTAGTATATAAACTAACAAATGGAACATCCTATAAAACTGATTACTCTAATGCATCACGAACTCAATTGTTTAATATTTTTGATTTAAAATGGGATGAAGATATATGTGAGTATTTCGGTATTAATATAAAGAATTTACCGGAAGTTTGCTATTCAGACTCTATATTTGGAGAGACTGATTTAGAAGGTTTCTTTAATAAACCTATACCCATAGCAGGAGTTATAGGAGATTCTCATGGAGCTCTTTTTGGACAAGGTTGTATAGAAAAAGGGATGATAAAGGCAACATATGGTACAGGTTCATCTATAATGATGAATATAGGGGATAAGCCCATTCTTAGTACTCATGGAGTAGTTACATCTCTCGCATGGGGGATTAATGGTAAGATTAATTATGTTCTAGAGGGGAATATTAATTATACAGGAGCCGTTATAACTTGGCTTAAAAATGAAGTTGAACTTATCTCTAATCCTAGTCAAACGGCTAAATTATGTTATAAAGCAAAAACAGATGATGACCTATATTTAATTCCAGCTTTTACAGGTCTTGGTGCACCTTATTGGGATAGTTATGCTAAGGGTGCATTAATAGGTATTACTAGAACCACAGGTAAAGCAGAAATAGTTAGAGCCGGAGTTGAGTGTATTGCCTACCAGATAAATGATATAGTAGAAGCCATGAGTGAGGATGCAGGTATTCCTTTTAAAGAACTAAGAGTTGACGGAGGTCCAACGCGAAATAAATATTTAATGCAATTTCAAAGTGATATTTTAGGTAAAGAAGTAAAAGTTCCCGGAGCAGAAGAACTTTCCGGTATCGGAGCAGCCTATGTAGCCGGATTTAGCCTTAAAGTTTTTGACGAAACTATATTTGCAAATATGAAGCGTAAAAACTATATACCGGAAATGGATAGAAAGACTGCAAATAAAAAAATAGCAGGTTGGAAAGATGCTGTTAGAAGCGTTTTAAGTAAAAAATAAAAGGGTACAATATTTATATTAATTTGAGATCCACGGAGAGGGAATTCTTCGGTGTGTCATACAACTAACAATTTTTAAGGAGGAAACAAAATGAAAAGAAAAGTTTTAAGCATTTTATTATGCGCTGCTATGGTAGTTACTATGGCTGTTGGATGTGGTAAGAAAGATACCTCATCTTCTGAGAAAAAGGAAACAAAAACAGAAACTAAGACAAAAGACGAAGTTTTACCAGGTGGAGGTTCTAAGATTATTTATGTAATTACTCCATCTACTTCAAACACATTCTTTGAAACAGAAGCTAAAATTTGTACAGCTGAAGCTAAAAAATTAGGCTACACAGTTAAAGCTATGTCTCATGACGACGACGCAACTAAACAAATGCAACAATTTGAATCTGCAATTGATGATAAAGCTGCAGCAATCATTTGCGATAATGCAGGAGCAGATGCAACAATTGAAGCTGTAAAAGCAGCAAGAAAAGCTGGCATTCCAACTTTCCTAATTGATAGAGAAATTAATGAAGAGGGTGTAGCAATTTCTCAAATCGTTGCAAATAACTATCAGGGTGCTAAAGGTGTAGCTGAAGTATTTGTAAAAGCAATGGGAGAAAAAGGAAACTATGTTGAACTTCTTGGAAAAGAATCTGATACAAATGCAGGTGTTCGTTCTTCAGCATTCCATGAAGTAATTGATCAGTATAAGAATATGAAGATGGTTGCTCAACAAGCAGCTAACTGGGAACAAACAGAAGCATATGATAAGATGGGTACAATTCTTCAATCTCATCCAAATATTGATGGAGTAATCTGTGGAAACGATACAATGCTTTGTGGTGCTGTAGCTGCATTAGAAGATGCCGGACTTGCAGGTATTCCAGTAATCGGTGTTGATGGTTCAGATGATGCAAGAGATCTTATTTTACAAGGTAAGGCAACAGCAACAGCACTTCAACAAGCTGCTGAGATTTCAAGAATGGCAGTTAAACAAGCTGATGATTATTTAAAGAATGGTAAAACAGGTTTAGATGAAAAACAATTAGTTGATTGTATAGTAATTACTAAAGATAATGCAAGTAAACTAAAAGCATTTGATTTATCTAAATAATTACTTCCTTTGGAATGGAGCAAGTCACTAAATGGTGATATGCTCCATTCTTTAAAAAATAAAAACTCAGAAAAAGTTTTTAAATATTATCCTTAAATAATTGTATAGTTTTAAAGGAGAATGCTATGAAAAAAAAGATAATGTCATTATTTTTAGTAATGGTTTTATTTGCTAGTATGATGACTGGATGTATAAAAGTAGTTAAAACTGGAGAAGAAGGAAAACTTACAGGGGAAACTAAGTTTAACCCTGGTGATGATGTATCCAAATTTTGGGAGTCAGAAGCAATTCCTGAATTAGAAAAAAAGGCAATTGATATTAATACATTTATTAAGGAATCTAATGGTGACTTTAAGTCTTTAGCTAAAAAATATGGAAAATATTCAATGGGTACATCAGGAGAATTAAACTATGTTGTAAAGGGAACCGGTACTGTAACAGAGGTGAATACCTCAAGTATGGCAGGATTTATGACAGTTAAATTAAATGATTATACTGGGAATGTTAAGATAATGTTGCAAATAGGCTCAGTAATTACCGGATCTTCAGTTAGAGATTCCCTAAGCTTTATTAAATATGGGGATTATACAAATCAACAAGAATTTGCAGCGATTAGTCAAAGTATAAATTCCTTAATTCAGAAGAAAGTAGTTAGTCCAAAAACGGCAGCTGACTATAAGGGAAAAGAAATTAGCTTTGTAGGATGTTTCACAGCTTCTGATAATAGTCAGATGCTTATAACACCAGTTATGATTAAAGAGTAAAGAGGGAGGAACCTATGGATAAGGATGTAGTATTACACGCAGAAGCAATAGATAAAATATATCCTGGAACCAAGGCCTTAGATAATGTTTCTTATGATGTTATAAAGGGAAAAGTTAATGTTTTAATAGGAGAAAATGGTGCCGGAAAATCTACTTTAATGAAAATTATTGCCGGTATTGAGCAACCTTCTTCCGGAAAGCTTTATATGGGAGATGAAGAGATTTCCTTTAAAAATACTACTGAAGCTAGGGCACGTGGTATTGGAATAATTCATCAAGAGCTTAGTCTTTTTCCTAATTTAACTGTGTATCAGAATATATTTATGGGTAGAGAGTGTACTAAAGGGTTTAAGATAGATAATAAAACTCATATTGCAGAAACTAAAAGGGTACTTGCTAAACTAGAACATATTATTAATCCAAATACCTTAGTTGGAGAACTAAGAGTTGGACAACAGCAGATGATTGAGATAGCAAGAAATTTTCTTCAAGATGATTTGAAAATATTAATTATGGATGAGCCTACTTCTTCTTTAAGTCAAAATGAAGTAAAGGTATTATTTAAGCTAATGCGAGAGTTTACTGATGCTGGAATTGCTATTGTATACATATCTCACAGATTAGAAGAGATTATGGAAATAGGAGATAATGTTACAATTCTCCGAGATGGCAAATATGTGGCTTCAGGTGAAGTAAAGGATATAAGTGTTCCTTGGATAGTTAAACAAATGGTAGGTTCGGAAAAGTCATATCCCAAAAGAGAAAGAGGAATAGATTGGGATAAACAAGAAACTGTACTTGAAGTAAAAGATTTAACTCTGCCTAAAAGTGGTGGAGGATACTTACTAAATAAAGTTAATTTTGATTTGAAAAAAGGTGAAATACTTGGAATATATGGACTGATGGGTGCAGGAAGAACTGAAGTATTTGAGTGTTTAATGGGACTTCGACCTGAACATACAGGAACTATAATTAAAAATGGTAAGGAGCTTCAAATTAAAAACATTAATACTCAAATTGCAAATGGATTTGCAATGGTTCCGGAAGATAGACAAAGTGAAGGTTTAGTTCAAACTTTAAGTATAGGGAAAAACATTTCTTTGTCTAGTATTGATAAATATACAAAATTTGGTTTTCTAGATAAAAAAGCTGAAAATAATGCTGTAGACCAAGAAATAAAGGATATTATGATTAAAGTTGCAGATAAGAATTTGCCAATACTTTCTTTATCTGGAGGAAATCAGCAAAAGGTTGTAATAGCTAAAGGAGTACTTACTAATCCGGAGATTTTACTTTTAGATGAACCAAGTAGAGGTATAGATATAGGAGCTAAAACTGAAGTTTTTGATATTATAAATCAGTATGCAGCCTTAGGTCTTTCAATAATAGTAATTTCTTCAGAATTAAAAGAGATTGTTTCTATAGCTGATAGAGTAATAGTTCTTTCAAATGGCATTAAAACTGGAGAGTTTAACCATGAAGAGATAAAGGAAGATGAATTGGTTCTTTCATCATATAAAGGTCATAATGCAGTTGAAAAAGAAGAAGTAGAGGAGATGAGATAATGTTAAAAAAACAAAAAAATATGAATTGGGTGATGACTTTATTAAAAGGAAGAACTTTTTTAATTCTTGCAGTTCTTGTAGTATTTTTTAGTTTCGCCTCACCTAACTTTTTTACAATTAATACTGGACTTACAGTTGCTAAGCATGTGGCTCTTTATGGTATCATGGGTATTGGAATGACATTTGTTATTATTACCGGTGGAATTGATTTATCTGTTGGTGCAGTAGCTGGATTTGCAGGAATGATTGCAGGAGGACTTATAAATGAAGGACTTAAGATAGGTTTTCTTGGAATTACAATATATTTTAGCGTACCTTGGGTTATTTTAATTTCAGCACTTTGCGGAGTGTTAATTGGCTGGTTAAATGGTATAATAATAACTAAATTTAGAGTTGCACCTTTTATTGCCACCTTAGGTACTATGAATGTGGCAAGAGGTCTTGCTAATCTTCGTTCAAACGGAGCAACTTTTTCAAATATTGTTGGTAAAAAACCTCTTGGAAATACAGGATTTGATATATTAGGACAAAGCTTTTTAGGTATTCCTGCAGGTGTAATTATTTTAATTATCATTGCTATAATTGCAGCAATATTACTTAAATCAACATCTTTTGGATGGCATATATTTGCAATAGGCGGAAATGAAAAAGCAGCGAAACTTTCCGGAGTTAAGGTTGCTAAAGATACAACAATTGTTTATATGTTTTCAGGACTTTGTTCTGCTATTGTAGGAATGATTGCAGCAGCACAGTTAGTTGCTTCCCATCCAGCTACAGGTGAAGGCTGGGAAATGAATGCAATCTCTGCAGCAGTTCTTGGCGGTACTTCTATGGCAGGTGGTATCGGTTCAGTTGGTGGAACAATTATTGGTGCTTTTATAATTGGTGTTATTAATGATGGTATGACTATGTGTGGTGTATCAGAGTTTTGGCAAAAGGTTATAAAGGGTATAGTTGTTATTGCGGCAGTTGTTGTAGACCAATTCCAAAGAAATCTTCAAGCTAAGATAGCACTTCAAGCTAGAAATGCACAGTAAATAGTTTTGTATTTTTGAAAAACTTGAAGATTATAGTTTTAAATATCTGAAATATATAATTAATTCTATAAGGTTACAGTTATAGTAGAGAATGGAGTTTTTATTTGAAAGTATTAAATTATGGTTCGTTAAATTATGATTATTTGTATACAGTAGATCATATTGTTGCTGAAGGTGAAACTGAAAGTTCAAAAAGACTTAGTATTCATACTGGAGGAAAAGGATTAAATCAATCTATTGCCTTAGCAAAAGCAGGTGTTTTAGTCTATCATGGAGGAATGGTAGGAAGTGATGGTAATGAATTACTAGACATTTGCGAAAAATATGGTGTTGATATTACTAATATAAAAATGGTGTCTGATAAAAGCGGTCATGCTATAATTCAGGTGGATGCAGAGGCTCATAATTGTATTTTGCTGTACGGAGGAGCTAATAGGCAGCAGACTAAAGAACATATTGATCAAGTTTTAGGCGGATTTTCTAAAGGAGATATATTGCTTCTTCAAAATGAAGTAAATGAACTGAAATATATTTTAGATATGGCTCATAGCATAGGTATGACTATAATTTTAAATCCTTCTCCTTATGATGAGGCAATAGATGCTTGTGATTTGAATAAGGTAGATATTTTTATATTAAATGAAATTGAAGGACAGATGATGACTGGATATAATGAGCCAGAGGAGATACTTGCTAAGCTTCAAAGAAAATATCCTAAGGCAAAAGTTGTTTTGACTTTAGGAAAAAACGGTGCAATATATCAGGATGGTAATCAAAGGGTTAGTCAAAGTATTTTTAAGACGGACCCAGTTGATACAACAGCAGCAGGAGATACTTTTACAGGGTATTTTATTGCAGGGTATATAGAAGGATTAGCTGTTTCGGATAATCTAAAAAGAAGTGCTATGGCTTCTAGTATTACAGTCTCTAGATGGGGTGCAGCAGGGTCAATACCTACTAAAGAAGAGTTAGAAGCTTTTAGGTTTTAAGGGTTTCATAATTTAAATCTTTTATAAAAACAGAAATTATTATAAAAAGAGTTAGAAAGCATATTTACTAATAAGATAAAAAGATTTAGAAAATATATTGAATTATATTAAGCATATAGTTAAAAGTAACTTCCATTATTTTAGGTTTTACCATTAAGTAATGGAGGTTATTTTTATGCTTGACAGTTTTTGCTCAAATTAATTAGGAAAATTTAAAAAAGAAATTTAATTCCATTATGCTTTTCATCTGAGGATTTTAATTGAAATTTCTTTCATTATTTATAATTTGACTTTTGAACAAATAAACAAAAAATGACCTTTATTTTATAGCCAAAACATGATATTCTTCATTGGTGTCTAATAAAACAGGTATTTGCTAATAAATAATATTTAGAAGTTTTATTATCTTAATGTTATCTAATACACAATTATAACAAATAAGTTGTTTTAGTTAAGAATTTATAATCATTTTGGAAAATATGTTTATAATAAAATTATTTTTTCACAACATATACACCATATTAAGGTGTTAATATGGACTACTTTGAAGTAGAATTTGCAAAAGGAGGAAAAATGAAAAATAAAAAAGATATTTTGATATTTATCGGAAAGACATTGTTTTTCACTGTTGTAATCCTTGGATTATTATATTTGTATCATTACACAAGTTCAACAGGTGGAGGATTTATATATAACGAGTTTTAATTAGAGATATTGATTAATTTTTATGAAATAAAAGGGAACATATAAGTAGTAAAACTACTTGCAGATATTTTTTAGAGAGTTAATAGAGAATTTGAAATATATTACAAGTTTGGGGACTTATAGATGAGTATTATAAAAAGATTAGAAGAGATAGTAAAACAAAAAGGCGAAGTAATTGCCTTTATTGATAAAGATAAAGAATGGACTTTTAAGAAGTTATGGAGTGACAGTCAGGAGATTAGAAAGAAAATTTCAAATGTACCAGAAGGACCAATTCTTGTCTATGGTGCAAATGACTATAGAATGTTAACAGGCTTTATTGGAACAAGTATGGCAGGACATCCATACGTACCAATGGACTCTCATTCTCCATTTGAGAGAGTGAAGATGGTTATAGAAGCCTGTAACCCAAGTGCAATTATTATTACTCAAGAGGAAGATAGAGAAGAATATCTGAATCTATTTGATGATAATAATTCTTTTTATTTACAGGATTTTGACTTTAATGTTAATCATGAAAAGGCTAATTTATCAAAAGAAGTAGTAGGTGATGAAACCTATTATATTATATATACTTCCGGAACCACAGGAGTTCCTAAGGGGGTTGCTGTAAGTCACAACAACCTTGAAACATTTTCAGATTGGATGATAGATGATTTTGATGAAATAGATGATAATAAAGTTTTATCTCAAGCACCTTATGTATTTGACCTTTCTATTTTTAGCTTATATCCAACTCTTTTAAGAGGGGGAACCATTGTAAGTTTATCTAAAGAAGAGATTTCCAATTTTAAATTACTATTTGAGAGACTTAATAGTTCAGAAATCAACACATGGGTAAGTACTCCAAGTTTTGTGGATATTTGTCTTTTAGATCCAAGCTTTACGGCTGCTAATCATTCAGGGTTAAAGCAGTTTATTTTCTGCGGAGAAAAATTAGAAGCTAGTACTGCTAAAAAGCTTTTAGATAAATTTCCGGAAGCTTCTGTATGGAATACTTATGGTCCTACTGAAGCAACAGGTGCTATAAGTAGTGTTAAGATTACTGATGATATAGTGAAAAATTACGATAATCTTCCTATTGGTAAGGCTAAAAGTGGCGTGGAGATTAGAATACAAGATACCGATACAAAGGAATTTGTAGAAGATGGTAATTCTGGAGAAATCATTATAGTTGGTAATTCTGTTGCCAATGGTTACTATAAAAATGAAGAGAAAACTCATGAAGCCTTTTTCACTATTGACGGTACAAGAGCATATCATACTGGAGATGCTGGATTTATAGATGAAGACGGACAATTAAATTACGTAGGACGTATTGATTTTCAGATTAAACTTAATGGATTTAGAATTGAGTTAGGGGATATTGAGAACAATCTTGCAGCAATAGATGAAGTAGACAAGGCAGTTGTACTACCAAAGACTAATAAAGGCAATAAAGTAACAGGTCTTGTGGCAGTTATTTCAGCAGAATGTGATGAAGACGAGAAAACTTTTACTAAATATATTAAAAAAGAACTGTCTAAACGAGTAACAGATTATATGATTCCATCAAAGTATGTATATATGGATACTTTTCCTTTAAATCAAAATGGAAAGATTGACAGAAAGAAAATTAAGGAAGAGGTGCTAGGATTATGATACCTTATGAAAGTCCAAGATATTTTATACCCCTAATTGTAGCCATTATTCCATTAATTATAGCTCACCTTAAAGGCAAAAAATGGATGGGCTATCAGGCAGTTTTTACATTTGCATTTTTATGGCTTACCTTTGGCGGACCTAATATAAGAAGTGGAATAGCATTATTATGTTATGGAGTGTGGCAGGTACTTATCGTAAAAGGATACGAGTACTATCGCATTACCCTAAAGAAAAACACCACACATATTTTTATTATAAGCATTTTATTATCTTTAGTTCCATTGTTTTGCGTAAAGTTAACTCCATTTATTATTCATAAACCTTCCCTATTTGGTTTTCTAGGAATAAGTTATCTTACATTTAAGTCTATAAATGTTATTATGGAGATTAGAGATGGAGCACTTAAAGAAGTAAAATTATTACATTTTATATACTTTATGTATTTCTTCCCTACTATTTCAAGTGGACCTATTGATAGATATAGAAGATTTGCAAATGATATGGATGAAAGCTTTGCAAATAAAGACTATATTAATATGTTAGGTAAAGGTTTTACCTGCATATTCATAGGTTTATTTTACAAATTTATTGTAGGATATTTAATTGATATTTATGCCCTTCATCCATTTGCAATAGAAGCTACTAAATATCCAGTTATTTTTAACTTATTAAAGGTTATGTACAGTTATGGATTGTATCTATTCTTTGATTTTGCCGGTTATTCTATGTTTGCAGTAGGGGTAAGTTACATAATGGGATATGAAATCCCTAAGAACTTTAATTTGCCATTTATTTCTAAAAACATAAAAGATTTTTGGAATCGTTGGCATATGAGTTTGAGTTTTTGGTTTAGGGATTTTGTATACATGAGGCTTGTATACTTTATTGTTAAGAAAAGAGTAATTAAAAATAGGAATGTAATAAGTAATATTTCTTATTTTGGATTATTTCTTTTAATGGGAGCATGGCATGGATTAACATGGTATTATCTAGCCTATGGTGCTTATCATGCAGTTTTAATGTGTGTTACAGATGCATGGATTAGATGGAAGAAAAAGCATAAAGGTTTAGTTCCTACGGGAAAAGCCATTGATGTAATTAATATTGTTCTTACTTTCCATGCAGTAATGTTTAGTTTCTTGATTTTTTCAGGAATTTTTGATTTTATTATAAAATATCCGGTGACTAAAATACTGCCTAGTTGGTAGGATATTTACTTATATAAAGGAATGAGGTTTAACATGTTTAAAGGTTATATTAAGTTTAAAATTACTATGATTATAATATCAGTAATTGTACTTATAGGAGTTGTAGGAGCAACATTAATTTTTGGTATATAGAAGGGAGAGCGTATAATGAAAGAAAGAGTTTTTGATGTAATTGAAAGAGTTTCCGGTATGGATGATTTCCGTGAAGATGAAAATATGGATCTTTTTGAAGCCGGTATTTTAGATTCAATGGGAGCAATTATGTTAATCGTTGATCTTGAAGAGGAATTTGGGGTTTCTCTTCCTCCATCTGAAATGGATAGAGAAGATTGGAATACAGCTGCCAAAATAGTAGATCGCATTGAGGAAAAGGTTAATGAATAAAAAGAAATTATGGAAAGCAATAGGACCTGTCATTTGTGCAATGATACTTGTCCTAGTTTTACTTGTATCTCCATTAAATTATGTGAAACGTTATTCAAAAAAAGAATTAGATACATATGCCGCTAGTCAGTCTCTTCAAGTATTTTTAGGAACACCAATTAAAAGTCAGGCATTTGCAAATAAAAAATATTTGCCTATTATGGGATCAAGCGAATTAAGTCGTTTTGATTCATTTCATCCAAGTGTAATTGCAAAAAAATACAATAGGGACTACACACCATTTTTAATTGGTACTGCCGGAACCCAAAGTTTAACACATTATTTTTACTTAAATTCTATTGAAAAAGAAATGAAAAATAGAAAAATAGTATTTATTATTAGTCCACAATGGTTTATTCGCAAATATGATAGAAAAACCAAAACTATAACCAGAGATGGAATAGATAAATACGCATTTTATCAGTTCGTTTCTTCAGAAGATATTTGCAAATGGGCATTAAGTGCTGATCCTAAATTAGAGACTACGAAGGTTACAGCTAAAAGGCTTTTATCTTTTCCTAGTATTGATGATTCAGAGTTTAAACGTCCAATATTAGAAAGTCTTGCAAATGGTCAAAAACCCGGTGGTCTTACAAAAGCTATTATGGATGTACAATTTCAAATATATAGTGGAGAAGATAGGTTTTATTCAAAATTTAGTAAGCCTATTGTTGGCAGAAAGTTTAAGAAAAAGGAAAGAGTTCTTCCTAATATCTACAATGCTCAGCTATTAAAAGAAATAGCAGAAGAAGAAGGCAAAAGAGAATCAAGAAATAATAACTTTGATATAAATAATACATTTTATAATTTGAAAATTAGACCTAAGTTTTCTAAATTAAAAGGTGCATTTAGAAGAACTAGTTATTTGACTAGTGCCGAGTATACAGATTTTCAACTTCTATTAAATGAATTTGCTAAATTAAATGATGATGTTATGTTTGTAATTCCTCCTGTTAATACTAAGTGGACAAAATACACTGGTCTTAGAAAGGATATGCTTCAGACTTTTTCTAAGAAGATTACAGAGCAACTTAGAAGTCAAGGATTTAATAACATTGTTGATTATACAGATAAAGGTGGTGTGCCTTATTTCCTAAATGATACAATTCATATTGGAAAAGTTGGTTGGATTACCTTTGACGGAGATCTTCAGAACTTCTTAAATAGAAATGATAAACATACATATAAAATAAATAATAAAAAATACCTAACTAAAGAATGGGCAATTGATACTTATGGTTATGGTAAAAAGAAGTAATTAAATAAGATAAAAAGAAGCTGACCTTAGATGTTAAATAGCATTTTAAGGTCAGTTTTTTAGCGGATATAGGTTATTAATATATGAGTATATGTAAAGTTATATTAAAAATATATTGTTTTAAAAATGAAAAAAGCCGCAGATAAATATCTACAGCTTTTAGGGATGTATACGAATGTAAAATCATAAGGGGTTTTGATTTTACGGGAAGATGCCTCTGATTTTTTTTGCTTCAACAAGTTTCTTAAGTGCAACACAGTATGCTGCATTT
This sequence comes from Lachnospiraceae bacterium, assembly GCA_031263035.1. Classification (GTDB taxonomy): domain Bacteria; phylum Bacillota; class Clostridia; order Lachnospirales; family Lachnospiraceae; genus JAISGP01. Next base: position 48,825 of record JAISGP010000142.1, read on the forward strand.
CTATAAGTGATTTTATGTTCATCTTGAAAATTAAAAACAGTATTAAAGGCACTTACCATTACGTGGCTTAATCTATTATTAACTTCCTCTTCATCCCAGAATAGAGATTGAAGATTTTGAGCCCACTCAAAATATGAAACAACTACACCACCTGCATTTGCAAGTATATCAGGAATAAGTGTAATGCCTCTTTCTTCTAAGATTCTATCAGCTTGGCTAGTAGTTGGACCATTTGCAGCTTCAACAATTAAAGAAGCATTTATTTTATTTGCATTATCCTCTGTGATTTGATTTTCAAGGGCAGCTGGGATAAGCACATCAGTTTTTAATTCTAATAATTCTTCATTTGAAATATATGTAATGCCTTCATCTTTATAATTTTTAAGAAGGTTTCCGTGAGTTTTAAGGTAATCTAAGATTTTAGGAATATTAAGTCCCTTAGGGTTGTAAATACCACAAGAAACGTCACTTACAGCTATTACTTTCATACCCATTTTAGAAAGGTATTTTGCTGTTATAGAGCCTACGTTACCCATACCTTGTATTGTTACACTGGATGTTTTCATATCCATATTCATTTTATTCATGATTTCTCTGGTGATTATAGCTACTCCACGTCCAGTAGCATCACCTCTTCCTAGAGAGCCACCAATATCAATAGGTTTACCTGTTACTACGCCTGGAACTGCATGACCTTTTAACATACTGTATGTATCCATAATCCAGCCCATTACTTCACCGTTTGTGTTAACATCTGGAGCTGGAATATCTTGTTCCGGTCCAATAAGAGGTGCAATCATTGCTGTATATCTACGTGTAAGTCTTTGAAGTTCTGCACAGGATAATTCATCTGGATTGACTTTTACGCCTCCTTTAGCACCACCATAAGGGATACCTACAACAGCACATTTAAATGTCATCCAAGCTGCTAGTGCTTTAACCTCATTTTCATCTACATTCTGGTGAAATCTTATACCACCTTTACATGGACCTCTTGAGCTTGAATGTTGGATTCTATATCCTTCAAACATTTTAACAGTTCCATTATCCATTCTTACTGGAAATGATACTTTTAGTTCTCTTTCTGGGTACATTGTTGCAGCATAATCGCTTTCTTCTAATCCTAAAACAGATGCGGCACTTTTTATTGTGTTTATTACATTTGTATAAGGGTTATATGCTTCTCTTGCCATTTGAAATACTTCCTTTCTGTCTTTGATTTTAGTAACAAATCATTATTTCATTGACTAATGAGAAGTATAGAACTATAATTTGATAGAATCAAATATAAATAAAGTTACAAATGTTATTTATTGGGAGTTATATCATGTTTGAGAATAAAGAGTATATTTTTGAGATATATAAGACTAGAAGTTTTTCTAAGGCGGCAGAGAATTTATATATTTCTCAACCATCGTTAAGCCTTACCGTTAAGAGGATTGAGAGGTCTTTGGGTACACAGCTTTTTGATAGAAGTAGTAATCCCATAGCCATGACTGATAGTGGCTTGGAGTATATTAAATGTGCCCAGAAATTAATGGATATTGAGAATGAATACGGGAATTATATAAATGAACTTGAAAATCTCCAAAGAGGCACTCTTACCATAGGGGCTAGTAATTTTTTTACTTCTTACATCTTGCCTAAATTCATCGCAATTTTTTTATCTGAATATCCAGGTATTGAATTAAATGTTATAGAAGCTGATGCAAATACTCTTGAAAAAAAGCTATTTTCTGGAGAATTAGATATGATAGTTGAAAATATGGAGATGGACGATAAGATTTATAAAAAGCTTAAATTTTATCGAGAAAGATTGCTTCTTGCTGTTCCTAAAAAGTTTTTATGTAATGAAGGTATTTCTGCAAAGGCATTAAGTGCTATGGATATTAAGAAAAATATACATAAAGATAAAACTATGAGTACTATAGATTTTAATGAATTAGGTGATACACCATTTCTTTTGCTTAGATTTGGCAATAATACCAGAGAACTTTCAGATAAAATTTTTAAAGAGCAAGGCTTTAAACCAAATGCTATTCTTGAATTAGATCAATTAGCCACTGCTTATTATTTAGCTTCTCATGAACTAGGAGCAACTCTTGTTAGTGATACAATTGTTAAAGAAACGTTACCAGATGACAGATTGGTTTATTATAAATTAGATAGCAAATTAGCCACTCGTCAAAATTATTTCTTCTACAAACAAGGAAAATACGTAAGCAAGGCAATGGAGAAATTCCTAGAAATTGCTTTGAAAAAATAGAAAATATACTGAAGTGATATAAAGTAAATAAGAGAATATAAAAACTTGAAAAAGTGACAAAATCAAGTAAAATAAGGTAAAATTTATAGAGAGTAAATTATAAAAAATCCCACCCAACTTAGAAATGAAAGTTTCTATGTTGGGTGGGTTTACATATGGAGATTAATTTATAAATACGCCGTCTAACTGTTTACAAATAAAGGCTTCCAAAGTTGTGAAATTACTGATATTTGAAACTGATGATAAATTAAAGAATGGTGTGCTTTTACAAATATCAGGTGGTATCCAATCAGAAATTACTGCGTCAGGTAGTTCTCCCCCTAATTGGGATATTGAGAGAACATCAATAGGAAATAATGAAACAGATTTAATAACCCATATCATTTGCTCTCTTTGTAGTGGGCTTGCCTTTGATTGTAGTAAAATTCGTAGTTTTGGCTTGTGTTCTTTAAATATAGTGGTTAATAATAAACCATAAATATTTCTTACAATTGGAAAACGCTCTATCATTTTAGCTGCTTCGGGAAACCTTGCTACAAAAATATTAAGAGTTTCATGTATTATTCGATAATCTTTTGGTAAAAGTAATTTTAATTTTTCGTCAAAATTTTGAACACCAAAAATAGGAGAGGGACCTTTATATAAATTGGCAAGCTTATTAAAATAATATAGGTTTATTTTAATATAATTGATCTCATTTTTTTGTAGAGTAAAATCAAATTCTCTACCTAGTAATTCAACGAAACTATCTGCTATGTCATCAGTATGATAGACTATGTCCACATTGTTTTTTTCGTAGTCTAGTGGTATTGGAGAAATTGTGCAGAATAGTAGATATAGGTTTTCACATTCTACTTGTTCAGTGCCTGGTTCTGTACAATATTTTAATACCCCAGCTTCTTTTACTTCTCTATAAAAATCATCATATGAGATTAAGGGATGGTTTTCTATAAAAAACTCTTCTCTTAACCGTATAAAATGTTTGTTTTGAGTACGCTTTAAAAGGATAAAAACTGATAAATTAAATCGTTGCATACTGAAATAATCTATGTCAGGATTTATTCGTAAAAGCATTTTGGTAACATTTTGGATTACCGGTAAATTTAAATAAGAATCACATAAACTTAGTTCCCAAAAAAGTGCATTATAGAAATATCGAACTTGTAATTCTCGCCCTTTTATGGTTTCTTTTGAATGAAAACTAAGGTTTAATTCGTAATCCTTCATAAGTTTTCTAAGTCCGGCTACATGCTTTTGAAAAACACTTCTACTTACACATAAGTCATAAGATAAATCGGTTCCATTTGAATCTTCATTTAAAAAAAGACTTTTAATTATTTTGTATTTTACAGAATCCTCAATCATTATATGAAGTAATTCAGATGGATGAGGAGGATTAGGATACCTTTCTTTTAATATATGCTTATTATAGGAAAAATGTGGCTTTTCCTGTTGTTTATCATAGTTAATCAATTCTGTGATTAATCTATTTACGGCTCGTCTATCAATATTTAATTTTTCGGAGAGTTTTATATATGAAATCTCTTTATTAGGAGTTTTATAAAGCTCTTCAACAATTCTTAACATATAGGATTGATTTTTTTCTAAAAAAACTTCTTTCATTTTTTGTTCCCCTTTTATTAAAAATATTTATACAATAATGTTTATGTTTTGTATTGTATACAATGATGCAAATTTACTTAAATTGTTTCAAAACACTCAAAAGATAAAAATGTAAATTTTCCTCCTTTCTTCATAAATCTTAGTTATCTTTTGTAAATGTTTGAACGGGAATAATTTTTAAAATGTAATAAAACTATTCCAAAAATTCTAAAATTTTTATAGAGAAAATATAAATATAATATACAAACCATTATAGCATTATGGAAAATTTCATTTTATTTTAATATGTCATACACATAACATTTGCAAAGCAAACCAAATGTGCATATCCAAAATTCGTAAAACTTCGAGAGATTTTTGTTATAGAATGTAACTAAATCAATTAAGTTAAATATTGCTTTGATATTTTACATTTTTCGAAAAACCTATAATGTAGGTTGCATATTGCGATGAGACATTATAGGTTTTGAATATAAATGGTTGTTGAGTAAGAAAGGTGGAAGTTATGAAATATTATGGGAAGATAAAAAGATGGCTATGTATATTGACGATTTTAGCTGTTTTTTTAGTACCGGTTTTTAATAGCTTAATACCAATGTCTAGAGCTGAAGAGAGTACTTCAGAAGAACAGATTAAGAGTAATACTGGTAAGAAAGAAAAGACTGAGGATGTAAGTGAAGAGAAAAATCAAACTAAGGTGGAACCTTCTGGGGATGCTACTAGTGATGTTATTGGTGAAGATAAAGAAGAAGCCGTCACTAAGGATGATACTTCAGATGAATCCACTGATGATAAGAATAATACAGAATATACCGGTGGTGAGAAAAAATCTACTAATGCAGATGAAGAAGAGGCCTTTGATAAACATAGTTTAGGTAGAACACCATCTCTTCCTCGTCCAAGACGTTCTATAACCGGAACATGGTCTGGAAATGGAAGTGAGACTACACCCTATGAAATCAGTACACCTGATGATTTAAAAGCTTTATCAGATGATGTTGCAAGTGGAGAAACATTTGCAGGTAAGTATTTTATCGTAACTGCTGATTTGGATTTAAGTGGGTATACTTCTTGGGTGCCTATAGGTTCAAGCAGAAGAGAACTTATTTTTGATCATTCTATTGATGATAATGATCCTTTGGTTGTAGATAATAATAATACTATGAGTGATCCTTTTGAAGGGAATTTTGATGGAAATAATAAAACAATTACAGGATTAACTATTAATAAGCCAACAACGAATGGTGCAGCATCTGATTATAATGGATTATTTGGATTTCTCCATAATGGTTCAATATCTAATGTGATTATAAGTGGTGCTAATATTCAAGGGCAGTCAGGAACTGGAGTTCTCTTAGGATATGGAAGGGATAATGTTACAGTAAGTAATTGCCATGTATTAAATTCAACAGTGAATTCAACACAAGTTAATAGTAATTATGGAACAGCTGCTTTAATTGGAGAGCTAAAGTATTATGGAAACACTTCTGGTCCTGCAGTAGTTAGTGTTACTAATAGTACGGTGGAAAACACTACAGTTAATAGTAAGAACGGTGCCGGAAGAAATGGAATTCTTATAGGTCAGATGTCAGCATACTTTTCAAACAGTATGACAACACTACCTACAATTAATTCTAAAGTTACAATAAAAGATTGTGATGTTATTAATTCAAGTTTAGACAGTACTGTTTATTATATAGGCGGTATTGTAGGCTGCATGGATTATAGAGAAAGCAATAGTAATGAAGTAACTATAGATAACTGTGATGTATCTGGTGGAGGAACTAATCATATCAGATGTGGCTCATATTATATGGGAGGAGCTATTGGATTTATTTGGTGTCAAGGGGTTGAAGGAATAGATCAATGTACTAATAATACTTTTTTAATTCAAGGATGTGATGTTAGTGGAATGGAAATATCCAATGATAACTATGAAGTTGGAGGACTTATAGGATTTTTGGATATACATCGAAACGCTGATGGTAATACCTATACCTTAAAGAATAATACAGTAAATAATTGCAATATCTTTAGTACAGGAAGTTTTAATGTAGGAGGATTAATAGGATTATATTATACATATTTTGCAAATGATAATACTGTAAATATAGAGCAGTGTTTCGTAAATGATTGTACTATGTATAGTACGGCTAATTATAATGTAGGCGGATTTGTTGGACATTATCTTATAGATAGTTCTCAAAATAATGTAGAGAATATTATTAATTCTGGAGTAAGAAGGTCTACTATTTCTCAAAATACAAATAATAGAGGTGGATTTATTGGGAGACTTGAATTAATAAATAATGTAAATGGCACAGTGTGTACAATAAAGAACACTTATGCAGATGCTAAAGTTAATGGCACAGTTCGAGTAGGAGGGTTAATTGGATATTTATATAATCCATCAACTTCCGGTGTAGTTCAAATAATAAATTGTTACACAATGGGCAGCGTAACTGCAACTGCAACTGCAGGCTACGCAGGTGGATTGATTGGATATTGTGGTGATAATGGTAAAAGTACAATAAAAAATTCCTATTCTATTTCTAGTACAAGTGCATCAACTAGTGGAGGATTGATTGGGTATAATGGAAATGCTTCAACCCAAATATCTAATTGTTATGCAGCAGGTTTTATGAGTGGAACATCAACTACACGTGGAGGATTTGTTGGTGGTGGATTAAAAAATGCAACTACTTTTACTAATTGCTTTTATGATACTACAACTACAGGACGAACAGCGTCTCAAGCTTTTGGTAATGCTGCCCAAGCTGGTATTACAGGAGTGTCTACAGGATATGAATTAAACAAAGCCCCTGGCATGACCAATATTGAAACCTTTAGTTCTTGGAATATAAAAAGCAATTTTGGTGGTGCTTCAAAAGGTCAAGGTACAGATGATAATCCTTGGTATATAGATGATAAGATTACATACCCATATTTATATTATCAATATGATGGTTATTCTAAGGATGATGTTAATTACCAGTTAAGCAATGCTAAATATAGCTTTGATGATGGTACCGTAACAGACAAGGCAATTACCCCAAGGCGAGCAGATTATTTTATAAGTAATGCAGATAATAATGAAAAGATAAGCTATACAGTGAAGACTGCAGGTGCAGCAGCAGTTTTTTATCCATATACGTTAGAGAGTTACAACTTTGGTCAAAATGAAAGCCTTAGAGTTCCATCTGGTACCGGAAGTTTTACAGTAACGAGTAAAACCACACCATACTCTTTAGGTGGAATATCTAAAACAGATATAGTTGGATTTGATCCGCTACCTTATGCAGAGAAAACTTCTGACAGAGCCAAGTATGTGGCAGGCACTACATCTACTTACACGAAACGTGGAGATTTAATCACATATACAGTTTCCATTTATAACCCAAGCACTATTTACAAATGGGTAGATGTAACCTTAAATGATCCATTTCCGGAAGGGGTTACATTGGTAGATTATTTATACAATGGAACTAAATACAATGTAAAAGTAGCGGTAGGAGATGGTACGCCGGTGATTGTGCCAAAGAATACGGCAGAAGGCAACGAACCATATTACTATACATATACTAAAGCAACGACATCAAGTGGAGTTGATGGTCCATTAAATGTATATCTTGGTGATATGCCTATTGCTTCTGAAAATGCTAATGGGGAACTGGAACCTTATAAAGTAACAGTTACATTTACTGCAATTATTGATAGAAGAGCAGTAAGTAAATTCCCGTTAGATAATGCTCAGAATAAGATAGATAATGGAGATAATATTAGAAATATTGGTACAGTATCCGGCACTATTAAAGAAAATGCAAGTGGTGAAGGTGCTTTTGATTATAGTACTAAATATGATGACAATGATACAGATCCTGTTTATGACACATATAAGGTAAGTTACATTGGTAATGGTGGAAAAACAGCAGTAGGAGATACTAGATATAACTATTATTATCTCTATGACCAGAGTAGTACTGTTAAAGATAATGATGGTAACCCATTCTTATTTAAAAGACTTTACTATACATATCTTGACAAATGGGATAGCAGACCAGATTTTGTAGAAGGTAGCACCAAGGAGTATCAAATTGGAGATACATTAGCTCTTACTAATAATCTAAATCCAATTAATAGTGCAAATAGAACAGACACAGATAATGCAGATGATATAAATGATGATTATTATGCAGCTACAGATTTTAAGCTCTATGCACCTTGGAAGGAAGATAAAGGCTCAATAAAGATTATTAAAAAGAGTGAAGATGGTGATTTTCTAGATGGAGCTAAGTTCTTATTAGAGAAAAAAGATGGTGATAATTGGATACCTATAAAATGGGATAGTACATCTTCGAGTTGGATTAATCTTCCAAGTGGTGAAACTTATTCTGGAGAAACCGCCGGAAGTGGCGGAGAATTAACCTTCGGTAAAGAAGAAACAGATAACACTCTTAAATTTGGAGTTTATCGTATTACGGAAGTAGGAGCTAAAGAAGGTTATCAGTTACTTAAAGATCCACTTATAGTCACACTACCTTATGAGAAGGCATCTAGCACGGATCCAAATGATAGCTGGAACACTACATATGTAAATGATAATGGAGAGACTATGTACTCTTATTACAATCTTACATATACAGTTACCAATGTTGGAGCATTTGAATTACCTAAAGCAGGGAATAAAAACGTCTTTCCATTTTTGGAGGTAGGTTTATTTATTGCATTTCTTGGAATAGCCATTCAGGCAAGGCGATATAGAAGAGCTAAAAGAGGGAGGAAGCCTTAATGTTAAGACTTTTATAGATTAAATTATTCGAAACTTAATTTTAATAATTTAGCGATGACTGAAAAGCTATAGATATTTATATTAAGTTATCTATAAAAAACGTATAAGCCTATTATATAAAAAATATAATATTTAATTACCAAATCGTTGTAGAGATATATAACATTTCGTGGAATATATTTTTACTTCAGATAAATTTAAAAAGAAAAAAATTCACTTTGAAAAGGAGAATAGTATGAAACATTTAAAATTTAAAAGAATAATTAGTTTATTCTTTGCATTAGTCCTTATAGTAGGAATGATGCCTAAAGTTAGTAAAGCAGCTCCAACAATTGATACTACAAAAACGGGTAGCTTAACCATCAACAAAACAGATGAAGCACAGCAACCAGTAGCAGGGGCAGGTTTTACCATTTATAAGGTTGCAGATTTAAAGCAAGATGGTGGAACTATGAGTTATGATACTACAGGTTATACTCATGGAGTTATTGTAACAGGCGATACTACAGCGGCTGCCTTTGATACTGCATTGTCACAAAATAAGCTTACAGCAGTTGGTAGTGAAGAAAAGACAGAGCTTCCTTCAGGACAAGTTAAATTTAGTAATTTAAGCCTTGGTATTTATCTTGTAAAAGAAACTACCATACCAGCTCACACAATTGCAAGTAATAATTTCCTTGTAAGTATACCTATGACAGACCCAACTAATCATGATAGTTGGACATATGATGTAGTTGCAGATCCTAAGAATGCGGTATTTACCGGTGGTATTACTAAGGAAATAACAAGTTCTACAACAGCAGAGACAGGGACAAATTCATATACTGCTAATGTAGGAGAACAGGTAACATATAAGATTACAGTTACCATGCCTAATGATTTCTATGGAACAAGCCAGTTTAAGAAAAACTATAATATGTTTAAAGTTATAGATATTCCATCTACAGGTTTGAAAATTGATATGACTTCTGTTACAGCAAAAGTCGGAACAACTAATGTAGGAACTATAACTACAGGTACACCACAATTTGGAACTACTGCGGCAAGTACTACAGATGGTTTCACAGTTGATTTATTAAATTCCGAAGGAACTGCACCACAAAATGCTGCAATTGTAGCTGGTGCTACAGTAGAGATTACATATAATGCGACTATTACTAAGGATGCTGTTGGACAGGCTGGTGTAACCAATGCTGCTCATATCCTTTATGATACTCCAGGGTCAGATAAACCTGGTGATATAACACCAGATCCAAGTACACCAACACCAACTATTCATACATATAGTCACGCAGTTCTAAAAACAGACGATAAAAATAATGCCCTTAATGGAGCAGAATTTGTTGTTAAATTAAATAATAATAAATATTTACAATTAAATACTGCAGGTGATGGATGGAATGAAGTAGATGCTGCTTCTGATGCAACAACATTTACATCTGGTAGTTCTTATCCATTAGCTTCATATACTGCAGATGGTTATTTTGATATTATCGGTGTTAAGGGTGGAGACCATCAATTAATAGAGACTAAAGCACCAGCTGGTTATACATTGCTTACTGCACCAGTAAGTATAACTTTTGACGATACTTCTACTACAACTCAAGGAACTAATCATGGACATACAACTACAGTTGTAAATGCTAAGAGCTTCTACTTCCCAACAACAGGTGGTAAGGGTATTATCATATTTATTGGTGGTGGAGCACTATTAATAGCTTTAGGAATATTTGTATATTCTAGAAAACGCAAAATACAAAAATAGTATTTGCAATTAAATTAGAGGAAAATAGTTTATTTTGATAGTAATTTTTCATATAAAGTAGTACCTCAAAAAATCGGATATAGGAGGGTAAAAACTCCTATATCTATTAAAAAGGGGATAGAAAAATAGATGAGAAAACACTTCTTAAATATTTTGACTGTTTTGATTATTTTAGCAGGAATAGCCTTAATGTTTTATCCCTTTTTTTCAGAATGGTATAGTAATGTACACCATGCAAAAGTTATAAAAACATATAATCAAAAAGTTGAAAGTAAAACAGAGAAAGAGTTAGATGCTGAAAGAAAAAAAGCTGAGGAGTACAATAGAAATCTTCTGGGAAAAGTAATCCTTACAGACCCTTTTGATCCAAAGAATAAAATAGAAGATACAGGTGATTATAGTTCTATTTTAAATGTAGATGGAAATGGGATGATGGGAGATATACGTATTCCAAGTATTGATGTAAATCTTCCAATATATCATGGCACTACAAGTGATATATTGGCAAAGGGAGTGGGACATCTTGAGTATACTTCTTTTCCGGTAGGTGGTAAGTCCACCCATACAGTTTTATCTGCGCATACTGGAATACCTTCAGCAGAATTATTTACTAACCTTGATAAAGTTAAGATTGGGGATATATTTTATCTAGATGTTTTGGACAAAACATTGGCTTATAAGGTTGACCAGATAAAGGTGGTTTTGCCAACTGACACCTCTGATTTAAGGATAGTTCGCAATAAGGATTATGCAACACTAGTTACATGTACACCCTATGGTATTAATTCTCATAGACTTTTGGTTAGAGGAATTAGAACTAAGTATGTAAAAGCAAAGGATAAGGATACAAGTTACAATCTTGTGAATAGTCTACGACTTAGACTTTTGATTATCTGTATAGTGTCTCTATTTCTTGTGATTTTAATTCTTTATCTATTATATAGACGAAGAAAAAAGAAGGAAGATAATCAAAACCATAATTGATGGAAAACATACAGATGATAATTAAAGAAAAGAATATTTTATGTATTTAATACCTAATTCTGAAAAAGAATAAGAAAGAAATTTATCTAATAGAATAAAACAATAAGGTAAAAAAGTTTTTTAAAAGTAAGAAGAGGAATGTATTATGAAGAAAGTAATAACAACGTTAATTGGAATATTTTGTATATTGAGTTTTTCATTTTCGGCTAGTGCAGCTAAAGCGGGGGTAAATTTAGAATATAAAAATTCATTTCAAAATGAAAAAAATAGCGTTGTTAAAACAGCAAATGGTGATAATGAAAAGCCAGAGGCATTAGGTATAGACCAGTTTATAAGACCATCTTCTCATGAAGATTATAATTTTACAAATGGTTTAAAAGCTAAGCATATGTCCGTTTCACCGGAAGAAAAATTTGGCTATACAATTACATCTTATTATCCTATGGAAATTGGTGCCACCACAGATGAAACTTATGTTATTACAGATAAGATAAATCCATTTGTAAAGTGTTATGAAGATACTATAAATGTATATTCGGCTGTAGAAAAAACATCGCCGGTTTTAGAAAGCTATTTGCTAAGTTCTGGGAAAGATTATCAAGTAGCATTTAATAGTGAAGATAACAGTCTTTCTGTTAGTTTAACACATGAAGGTATGGTATTACTTGGTAATAGATATATAAATAATGGGGAAAGCTTTGTAATAGTTAAATTTGATTGTAGTTTAAGAGAGAATGCAACTCAAGGTATTGGTTTATATAGTCATGCAAGCGTTGTATATCAAGGACATGATATGACTTCTCATGCAGAAACAGATCCGGCAATACTAAGCAGTAGAAATTCGAAAATGAACAACAACATTTCACAATTGGAATTTTCGAGTTTATCAAATAATAATCAAATTTTAAGAAATAATAAAGAAAATCAGATTGAATTAGTTGATGATGAAACTAGTACACCTATAAGAAAATATGAGGCAAGTGTTCCTGATGAACCTGAAATTCATACAGGTCAGATTGTTGTTTTTAAATATGATGCAAATAATAAAACTAAAGCTTTAAGTGGAGCAAGTTTTGGACTTGCAACAAGTAAAGAAAATGCTAATGCAGGGAAATTTATTAAAACCGGACAAACTGATGGAAATGGTAAAATAGTCTTTAAAAATTTGCACTATGGTAATGTAGGGGATGCTTTTAATGAAGATACTGCAGGTTCCTTTTGGTTAGTGGAAACTAAAGCTCCGTCAGGATATGTTGTATTAGATAAGCCTGTTGAGGTTAAATTTAAATATCAAAGAGCAAATGATGGAGAATATTTTATAGGTAAAATTAACGTTTATAATCAGCATAAATCAAGTTCTCCTTTTGTAAAAACAGGGGATAGAGTTAGATTAATATTTGCCATAGTTCTTTTAGTAGCTTCTCTTACCTTAATTTTTGGAGCATTAAAAAGAAGGAAAAGTAAATAATTTAACTTTATTTAGATATTGCTATAGAGCTATTAATATGTTTTGCAAATAGTTGTATTTCCATATGAAAATAAAACAAAGGGTAGTTGGAATAGTATAGATGAAAGATAAAAACAAGAAAGGCTTGATGTTAAACGTAATAGTGATATTACTTGTTTTGGCTGGATTTTCTCTTTTGCTTTATCCATTTGTAAAGTTTTGGACAGCTAATCGTAAGACTACTTATGCAATTGAAGAGTATGATAAAACTTACGAGAAAATGAATAAAGAAAAGATAGAAAAAGAGTGGGAAAAGGCTAAGATTTATAATAAAAATCTTAAGACTGGCACTATTGCGGATCCATTTACAGTTAATCCTACAACAGTTCTTGATGATTATTATAAGGTGCTGGATATTGGAGAAAATGGTATGATGGGATATATAAGAATACCTAAAATCAATTTGCGATTGCCTATATACCATGGTACTAGCGAAAGTGTGTTGGATAAAGGAATTGGGCATTTAAAAGGTACTCATTTGCCGGTAGGAGGGGCATCTACCCATTCAGTTTTAAGCGGACATGCTGGGCTTCGCTCAGCGGTTCTTTTTACTAATTTAACAGAGTTAAAAGAAGGCGACGAGTTTTATATTAATATTTTGGATAAAACTCTAGCTTATCGAATAGATAAGATTTCTGTAGTATTGCCTGATGATATGAGTGGGATTAAACCTATTCCTGGGCGAGATTTGGTGACTCTTGTAACATGTACACCCTATGGAATTAATAGTCACAGGCTGTTAGTTAGGGGAACAAGAGTTAAATATACTCCAGAGGGATTAAAGAAAAAAATAGCAGATACTAAGGTAGAAATTAATTGGATGACCAAGGTTTTAATTGGAGCAGCAATATGCTTTGCTTTGATTATATTATATTTATTATATCGATTTATCAAGAAAATAAAGAAGAAGAGAGTAAAAGATAATTCTGAAAAAAACTAAATTTTATAGTAGAGTAGTAGATTTCTTTGAACTAGTTATAGATTATTTTTAAATGCTTACATATTTAGTTGAAGGTTTTATTTCTTATATTATGAGAAGTAAACTTCTCATATTGAAGACTATCGTCTTCAATTATTTTGCTAAAGCAAAATTAATATAATAGCTCAAAATCATAGATTTTTCGCTAAATTACTTGTAAAAATATATACGTCTTTCAGACGAACATATTTTTACGACCTATAATTTATATTCAAAAGAGGATGAACATTTGGGTGTTCATCCTCTTTACTTTATTGGAAATATTTTATTTTAGTTTGTGAATTTTTCATCTACTAAGCTACAAAGGAAGAATTCTAGCTTAGTAAAGTTACTGTTATTAGTTACAGTAGAAAGATTGAAAAATGGAATATTATGGTATTGCTCAGGTGGAATCCAATCTGACATTATGGCATCTGGCATAGCTTTATCAGATTCTGCCATTGAGATTATTTCAACTGGAAACATAGATGTAGAAGTGATTATCCATTCTAGTTGTTCAAGTTGAAGAGGACTAACCTTAGTTTGTAAAAGTAATTTTATTACTGGTTTATGCTGTTTGAAAATTGCTGCAAGTAGAAGAACATAAATATAATAAAGTGGTGGAAATCTATCAACTAGTTCCTTTACCTTATGATTTTTTGCAAGGTGTACATTAATTAACTCAAGTATTCTATTAAAGTCTTTTGGCATTATAGTCTTAATTTTACTTGCTAGATTTTGAGCACCAAAGATTTGAGCATTACCTTTTATTGTATTTGCCATATTGTGCAAATAATATAAATTATATTTTAGGTAATTAATTTCACTTGTAGTAAATCTAAAAGGTAGTTCTTTTCTTGCTAATTCAATAAAGTTTTCTATGATTTGATCAGAGTGTGTAGTTATTTCTTCTTGTGAATCATCATTTACAAGAGGTATTGCAACTATACTGCAGTATACAAAATATAAATGTCTGGCTTCCGATTTTTCTATATTTTCATTTGTACAATATTTGTAAATTCCTGTTTCTTTTGTAAGCATGTAGAACTCTCTAAAAGAAATAGTAGGGTGATCTTCAATATCATACTTTGGCGAATTCTTTACAAAATGTTTTTTCTCAGTTCGTTTTTCTGTAATATATGCAGAAAGAAGAAATCTCTGTAACGTAAAGAAATCAATATTTGGATTAGTTTGTACCATAAAAGCTGAAATGTCTTTTATTATGGTTGACTCATTGTAAATAGAGTTTATATCTAATTCCCATAATAATGAGTGGAAGAAGAAACGAATTAAAACTTCATCTCCTTTCATTATTTCTTTTGAATAAAAACTAAAGTCAATATTGAATGAACGCATAAGTTTACGAAGGGCAGCAACATGCTTTTGGAAAATACTTCTACTTACGCCTAGATCATATGACATATCTGTTCCATTGCAAGTCTCATTCCAAAAAATATTTTTAATGATTTTGTACTTAATAGTATCTTTTATCATTACGTGCAATAACTCAGATGGATGAGGTGGAAAATCATATAATTCCGATAAAATATGATTTTCATACTTAAAATGTGGTTTTTCTTGTTTGCTATCATAGTCTACAAGTTCTTCTATTAGTCTATTTGCAACACGCTTATCAATATCTAAAATTTCTGACAGTTCTTTGTAAGAAATTTCATTGTTTTGGCTTTTATATAATTCTTCTACGATTCTAATTATATAAAGCTGGTTTTTTTCTAAAAATACTTCTTTCATGAATGCTTCTCCTTAATTGTTGATTTAAAATCTGTATGATTATATTTTAATTTTTTAGTTTTTCCAAAGATGAAACAGATTTACTGAATTAATTAGATAAAAATACAATATATGTGTGTTCGTTAAACATTTTGGCTTCATACACACTGAGGAAAGTATATTATAGAAAATTCAAAAATGTGTGTCCTCCTTATAATATAAAATTAATATTTTGAAAATAAAAACTATTATAGCACCTTAATTTTTTTTATTTATCTTAAATCTGCACGAATAATAATAAATGCACACAAACCTCATGAAAAAAAGAGGATTTGTACAAAATAATTAAATGTGAATAAAATACCATAAAACTATATGAAAATCATTCATATTTAAATAAACGCAATCTAGTTCATTGTGAGATAATACTAAAAACATCAAATGTTTATATTTTTTAAATGTGAATAAAATCCATAAATAAAGTGTGAAAGAAAATTATCACACAGATATTGTAATTATACACTGATGAAAGGAGTCTTATAATATGAAAAGAAATGGCAGGATGTTTATATACATTGTACTATGTTTTATTTTGGCAATAGGTAGTTTTTTGGGAGCTAATTCATTTAGAAAGAAAATTCAGTATAGAGAAAACGGAGTTGCAGAATATAAAGTTAAGTTAAAAGAAAATCCATATTATGATACAGATATTTTAAGCAAGAATATGTATTATATTGCGGGTCTTGTAGATTATATAGATTTAAATTTTCTATATGGACTACGTTCAGATAGTGAAATCGATTATAAAAGTAATTATTCTCTTGAAACCAATTTGATTATCGCTGAAGAAGGAAAGCCAGATAATGTTATTTATACTAAAAAAGAAGATTTAGCTAAAAATAAAACTCAAGATGAAAATGGCGTGGAAAGTTTCGCTATAGAACAACAGGCTAAAATTAAATTTAACGATTATAGTAAAAAGGCAAAAGAATTTATTTCCAAATACGGCATTACTGCAAAGGGATTTTTAAGAGTATCTCTTCAAGTTGATACAGATGGTAATTATTCTAATACAAGTAGAAAGATTAATGCATCTGGAGTGATTACAGCAGAGATACCATTAACAGAACCATTGTTTAATATAACAACTAAGTCAGGAATAGATATTCCGGGAACTAAATCTCATCAAGTTATGGAAACACCATTAAGTGAAGGAATTAGAATTGCTAGCTATGTTTTCTTAGGTGTTGGAGTTTTATTAGGAATTATATGGTTAGTATCTTTATCTAAAAAACGTCAAGATATGACTGACTATGAGAGAGAAAAAGATCAAATCTTCCATAATTATGACAAGATGATTGTAAGAGCTAAAAGTGATTTGGATCTATCTTTAGAAAAAGAATTAATTGAAGTGGAAACTTTTGAGGAGTTGTTAGGAATAAGTGATAGAAGTGGTAATCCAGTTTTGTTTTTAGAAAAACAAAATGATGAAATGGAAAGAACTGGTAAATTCATTGTAAGAATAGATGATGAATGTTATGAATATGAAATAATTGGTTCAGATAAAAGGGAAATACCATTTAATTATGTAGATAAGGGAAGAAAAGATAAAGAGTATATAGAAGATAATTTCCAAAAAGAAATTTCTAATACAGTTAAATATGAAGAAGAACCTTATAAAGTTGTTTCTAATAAAGAAGAACCTGTAAAAACAGAGATACTTAAAGAAGAGAGTTCAACTGGAGAAGCGACAATCTACGGTATTTCTCCAAAAGAACTTCCGGAAGAACTACAAAAGCAGTTAAACGCTATTCTTCCATCAGTGAAAGAATATAGTAGAAAGAAGAAAGAGCAGAGAAATATATCTTCTGAAAAGAAGAGGATGCTAATGGAGGAATTATCTAAGCTTAATAATATGTATTCAAAAATTCTAGAGAGTGTGGATCAAAATGAGTAGGTATAGATATGCTGCTGGACATTCGATGAGAATAAGAAAAGATAAAAAAACAATTGTGATAATAATTGTTGCATGTATATTATTTCTTTTATCTTTATCAACCATATTAGGTAGTTTAGGATATTCCGCTTCTGGAGGAGATTTAAAGATACTAAGTTCAGGAACAATACGTCCAGTACCAGAGCTTACTGTATTTGTAGGTTCAGGCCGTGAAGGATGGCCTTTTGGTGGATGTACAATGGCACCTAGTAGTGGTATTAAAATTACTTCAATGAGTGCAGATATGAATTATGTATATATCGGTGGAAGTAGATTTAATAATACACCAAGTAGATTATATACCGGTTGTTATTTAAGAATTAAAAATGTTGGAAATATTAATTATAAATTTACTGGGGTAACTCTTTTAAATGCAGGAACATTAGATGTGAATAAATGTAGTATTAAGTTACTAACTGGTAGTTTTCCTTCACCAGGTGTTGGAACCTTCGTTACGGAAAATGTAGTTTTAAAACCAAATGAGTATCAGGTTATATATATTAATATAGATATTAATGATGTGTCACCACCTAATAGTGATGTAAAATTTTTAGTTCGAATAGATGGTTACAGGGCATAGTTTTATAATTGTGACAAGAAGAAAATTACTCTTCTGTTAAGAAGTATTGATTTAGTAAGTAAGTGATTGCTAAACCCATTTTGAAATGGGATGGTAGGTTAGACGATATAAAAGTTTTAATTTTATACCAGAGGTTTAGAGGTGTGGACTTCTACTGAAGAAGTTTTCATAAATTTAAAAATAGTTTTAAGGAGAAAAAAGAGATGACAAAAGAAAGAAGAAACAAAAGGGTAGCAATTGTAGTTTTGTTAGTATTGGTTATGGGGCTTACAGTAGCATTTTCACTATATGAAACAGCTCTTAAAATTAATGCAACAGGTACAGTTAATGGTTCAGCTGATTGGGATTTAGAAATGACTAAAGGTGCATTTTATGATTATGATTTCCAAGCAGGTTCTACTACAGTATATAACACTGGTGCAGATAATTCATCAGCTGTTAGTATAGCTGGAGATGGAATTCATAGTCATGCAAATGAAGGTATTACTATGAGTGGACTTTCATTTACACTTTCAAAACCGGGAGATAGTGTAAGTTATCGTTTTACTGTAAAAAATTATTCTCTTAATTATGCTGCAAAGTTATCAAAGGATCCAATATTTGACATGGGTTCAGATAATAAAGGCAAAGATAATAAAACAGCTCTTATTATACCAACACTTAAAGTCGTAAGTGGAGGCGGTACAGATTATCGTAGCGGTACAGATGTAGCAGCTGCTGATACTATAGGTAAGGCAACAGGAAATACTGGTTCAGTAACTCCAAGTACTGTAGACATGGAACTTACATTTACATACAATCCAGCTATTACATCATCAAATGCTTTAGACGATGAAATTACATTAACTAATCTTGGCGTTACATTAAAATATGAGCAAGTTGTATAATTTAATTTGGCTTTAGTAAGATAGAAAGTATGTGCTTTTAGAGCTAGGGTGTATGCCTTAGCTCTTTAGTGTATATATTGTTTTTTGAAAGGAAGTATTTGAAGTGAAAAAAGCTGAATATGGAAAAGTTACATTAGGATGTATTGCTCTTATGGGAACATTTTTCATATCTTATTTAGAATTATATCCTTTAGGTGATTATATTCATCCTATAGTTATGGCTGTTTTAGCCATAATATATATGTTGTTTTTTCAATACAAAAAAGCAAATAGCAGGTATTTTATGTCTATGATACAGGACATAATTATCTTTATTTGTATTTATGAATTAATTACTTATATTGCAGGAATATTTACTAGCTTTTATGCTAATCCATTAAATGGTGATTATCAAGGGATTGTCATAAAGTTAATTATAGAAAGCATATATATAGTAGCCTATGAATTCATTCGATATGTTCTTATAAAAAAGTCAGGAAATTCTTTTTGGCTATATTTATTAATTATCTTTACATTTATTACTGCAGATATTTGGGCTATTCTTCCAGAATATAATCCTAATCGTTTATCAAATTGGATTTATATTGCTTTGTTTGCTATAATTCCCGGATTTGCAAATAATTCACTACTTACATATATATCCCTGAAGACTGGTCCATTGCCTTGTATCTTGTATTCTGGTATACTTCTTTTTGTGAAGATAATAATTCCTTATCATCCGGATTTTGGAATGTATATTGGTGGTATAATATCCATAGTTGCACCTTTATTGTTTTTGCTCGCATTGTATGAGATAGATAAAAAGAAAGATAGAAGCTCTTTATACTATACATCCCCAACTGTAAAGATAGTTGAAAGAACTACATTAGGGGTTTTAGTAGCGGTTATTGTAGTTATAGTTAGTTTAACCTCTAATGCTTTTAGATATGGAACTTTAACTATAGGGTCTGGAAGCATGACAGGAACTATCAATAAAGGTGATGTTGTTCTTGTAAAACACCTTAAGGAAAAAGAAAAATTAAATCTTCAAGAAGGGGAGATAATTGCTTTTCATGAAGATGGGGTTATTATTGTACATAGAATAATTAGAATTACTGATATGCAGGATGGAACCCATTATTTCTTTACTAAAGGAGATTTTAATAATGCTGAAGATGGAAGACCTATTGTAGAGAAAGATATAATTGGTACAGTTAGTCAAAGAATTCCTTATCTTGGTTGGCCTACAGTGCTAGTAAATGAATTGTTGCATTAAAACAACAAATTTCTTTGATAGGTGTATACACTTAAGAAGTATCTTGTGCCTTAACTGTAGCACAAGAGTTTCATAGGAAAGTTTCACAACATACTCATAGTTATAAGAAAAATAGAGTTGCTTTTTTATTCCCTAGATGTTATCATATTAGGGCGTAAGTAAAAGGCGCTCTTTTTTTATTATGCAAAAAAGCCTAAAACGCCCAATACCCTGGATGTTTTTGCAAGATAGAAAAGGTCCATATTTGCGTAAAATAAATAAGCGAGGTGAATGTTGTGCGTACAAGAATTACTTTAGCATGTACAGAATGCAAACAACGTAATTACAACACTACAAAGAACAAGAAAGACCACCCAGAGCGTGTGGAAACTAAGAAGTATTGTAAGTTTTGCAAATCTCATACCATGCATAAGGAAACAAAATAGTCGCGTAATCTTTTAAGGAGTGATTATAATGGGAAATGAAAGCGAAAAGAAACAGAGTTGGTTTGAAGGTGTATCTAAAGAGTTTAAGAGAATTAATTGGGCTCCAAGAAACCTTGTAATTAAACAATCAATAGCTGTTGTATCAGTATCTGTTGTTTTAGGTGTTATTATAACTGTTGTAGATTTCCTAATCCAACATGGAGTAGATATCCTAGTAAAATAATGTCTTTATATTATATCTAGACTTTATTTTGATGGATTAATTTTAGGTCTAGAAAGATTGTATTTGAAGTACATTAGTATTTCATCAGTAGTATAAGAAAAGATGTTGAAAAATTACAAGGAGAAACCATGTCAGAAGGAAGAGGAAAGTGGTATGTAGCTCATACATACTCTGGTTATGAAAACAAAGTAAAAGTAGATATTGAAAAAAGTGTACTTAATCGTCACTTGGAAGAACAGATTTTTGAAGTCCGTGTTCCAATGGAAGATGTTGTTGAAATTAAAAACGGACAGAAAAAACATGTGCAAAGAAAAATCTTTCCAGGATATGTACTTGTTCATATGATTATGAATGATGATACATGGTATGTAATCCGAAATACAAGAGGTGTTACAGGTTTTGTAGGCCCTGGTTCTAAACCGGTTGCTCTTACAGAACGTGAGATGGCAAATCTTGGAATTGGCGGAGAAGGTACTGTTGAAAAAATCAAGATTGATTTTGCAGAAGGCGACGTTGTAAACGTTGTAGCAGGACCATGGAAAGATACTTCTGGTGTAGTTACTCATATTAATATACCTAAACAGATAGTTACTATTACTGTTGAGTTATTTGGTAGAGAAACACCAGTTGAGATTAATTTTGCAGAAGTAAGAAAACTAAGTTAATAAAAAGTGGGAGAATTAAATTTCGTAGGTACCACAAGGAGGTAATTTAAAATGGCAAAAAAAGTAACAGGTTATATCAAATTACAGATTCCTGCAGGAAAGGCTACTCCAGCTCCACCAGTTGGACCAGCTCTTGGACAACATGGTGTTAACATTGTTGAATTTACAAAACAATTTAATGCTAAAACAGCCGATCAAGGGGATCTTATTATCCCAGTAGTAATCACAGTTTACAGTGACAGAAGCTTTAGCTTCATTACAAAAACTCCACCAGCAGCAGTTCTTATTAAGAAAGCTTGTAACATTAAGAGTGGTTCAGGTGTTCCTAACAGAACTAAGGTTGCTAAGATTTCTAAAGACAAAGTTAGAGAAATCGCTGAAACTAAAATGCCTGATTTAAATGCAGCTAACATTGAAACTGCTATGAGTATGATAGCAGGAACATGTCGTAGCATGGGTGTTACAGTAGAAGAATAGATTATAGCATATAGAAAGTGGGAGAAGTTATATGATTTCGTAGGTACCACTAAGGAGGTTATTTATAATGAAACATGGAAAGAAATATTTAGAAGCTGCTAAAGCAATTGATCGTACAACTTTATATGATACAGTAGATGCTATTTCTTTAGTAAAGAAATCAGCAACTGCTAAATTTGATGAGACAATTGAAGCACATATCCGTACAGGACTTGATGGAAGACATGCTGACCAACAGATTCGTGGTGCTGTTGTTCTTCCTCATGGAACAGGTAAAGTAACTCGTATTCTTGTATTTGCTAAAGATGCTAAAGCTGAAGAAGCTAAAGCAGCCGGTGCAGATTATGTTGGAGGCGAGGAACTTATTCCTAAAATTCAAAAAGAAAACTGGTTTGAATTTGACGTAGTAGTAGCTACTCCTGATATGATGGGTGTTGTTGGACGTCTTGGTCGTGTACTTGGACCAAAAGGACTTATGCCAAACCCTAAAGCAGGTACAGTAACAATGGATGTTACTAAAGCTGTTAACGACATTAAAGCCGGTAAGATTGAATATCGTCTTGATAAGACTAACATTGTTCACGTTCCAGTTGGAAAAGCTTCATTTTCTGAAGATCAATTAAAAGATAACTTTAATACTCTTATGGATGCTATTCTAAAAGCTAAACCAGCAGTATTAAAGGGAACATACTTAAAGAGTATTACTCTTACATCTACAATGGGACCTGGAGTAAAGGTTAATCCATTAAAGTTAGGATAGAGTAGAACTCCCCGTTTCTAGTCATAGCTTATTGCAAATAGATTAGAAAAATTTAAAATTATTATTGACATTTGTTATATGTAGATGTTAATATACATAACGATATTAACTGCCTAAGACAGCAAGGGAAGGTAACTTCGTAAGAGCATGTATTTGCCCCTCGCCGAGGACGTAATTAAAATAATAATTACACCCCATGTCTTAATGGCATGGGGTTTTATATTTATATAAGGCAGTGAATAAAAAATCTTAAAAGGAGGAAAATATTCATGGCAAAAGTTGAATTAAAACAACCTATTGTTGCTAAAATTCAAGAAGAAGTTAAAGATGCAGAATCAGTTGTTCTTGTAGATTACCGTGGAATTTCAGTTGCTGATGACACAAAGCTTCGTAAAGAACTTCGTGAATCAGGAGTTGTTTACAGAGTTTATAAGAATACAATGATGAAGAGAGCATTTGAGGGAACTGATTTTGCTCAATTAGATCCACATCTTGACGGACCATCAGCAGTTGCTATTTCAAAAGAAGATGCAACAGCACCAGCAAGAATCTTAGCTAAATATGCTAAAGATGGCAGTGCTTTAGAATTTAAGGCAGGAGTTGTTGAAGGAACACTTTACGATGATAAAGGTCTTGTAGAGCTTTCTAAAGTTCCTACAAAAGACGAGTTACTTTCAAAATTACTTGGAAGTATCAAATCACCTATTTCAAACTTGGCTCGTGTGCTTAGTCAAATCGCTGAGAATGGCGGAGCTACAGAAGCTAAAGAAGAAGTAAAGGCAGAGGAACCAGCTACTGAGGAACCTAAGGCAGAAGAGCCAGTTGCTGAAGAAGCTAAGGCAGAAGAGCCAGCTGTAGAAGAAGCTAAAGCGGAAGAACCAGCAGCAGAGTAATCTAAAATCATAAACTAAATGCTTCAATTAAGCATTTTAAGATTTTATAGGACGTAACTCTTGTAACCGTTATACTAAAGAATGAAGCAAGAGAATAAAAATTAAAAGAATAATAAGGAGAATAAAACAATGGCAAAATTAACAACAGCAGAATTTATTGATGCTATTAAAGAACTTACAGTTTTAGAATTAAATGACCTTGTTAAGGCATGTGAAGAAGAATTTGGTGTATCTGCAGCAGCAGGTGTAGCAGTAGTTGCAGCAGGTGGCGGTGCAGAAGCAGCAGCTGAAAAAGATGAGTTTGATGTAGAACTTACAGCAGCTGGAGCATCTAAAGTTAAAGTTATCAAAGTAGTTCGTGAAATCACAGGACTTGGACTTAAAGAAGCTAAAGATTTAGTTGATGGAGCTCCAAAGGTAGTTAAAGAAGCAGTTGCTAAAGCAGAAGCTGAAGAAATCAAAAAGAAATTAGAAGAGCAAGGTGCTGAAGTTACATTAAAGTAATTTTACTTCTAAAAAATAAATATTGATTACTTGAAAAAGTAATTGACAAGAATAAAGATTTTGTGTTATAGTATACGTTGCACTATTGTGGGACAAGTGCGTCCAGCAGTAGCTAACTATATTATAATGCAAAGTCTTTTTTTGCATTTTATTTCAACGAAGGAGAGATACATCTATATGGAGAAGAACAGAATTTATCCAGTAAAAAGTGGTGTTACATCCAAGACACGTATGAGTTATGCAAGGACAAAAGAAGTATTAGAAGTTCCTAATCTTCTTGAAACTCAATTAGCATCATATGATTGGTTTGTAAAAGAAGGCCTGGGGGAAATTTTACAAGATATTTCGCCTATCCAAGACCACAGTGGAAATTTAAGCCTAGATTTCATCGACTTCAAGCTTTATAAGGACGACTACAAGTATAATATCGAAGAGTGTAAAGACAGAGATGCTACATTTGCAGCTCCACTTCGAGTTAAAGTACGTCTTTTTAATAAAGAAAAAGATGAAGTAACTGAACATGAAATATTTATGGGTGATATGCCACTTATGACAAGTACGGGGACATTTGTTATAAATGGCGCTGAGCGTGTTATTGTAAGTCAATTAGTTCGATCTCCTGGAATTTATTATACAATTTCTCATGATAAACTTGGTACAGAGTTATTTTCTAACCAAGTAATTCCTAATCGTGGAGCTTGGTTAGAGTATGAAACTGACTCTAATGGTGTTTTTTATGTACGTGTAGATAGACAAAGAAAAGTACCTATTTCTGTGTTTATTCGTGCTCTTGGAGTAGGAACTAATCAAGAGATTATAGATATGTTTGGTGAAGAACCAAAGATTTATGCTAGTTTTGAAAAGGATACAACAACTAATCATGCAGAAGGTATCCTTGAATTATATAGAAAATTACGTCCTGATGATCGTCTTACAGTAGAAAGTGCTGAAAGTCTTTTATCTAGTACATTTTTTGACCCTAAGCGCTATGATATGGCGAAGGTTGGACGTTTTAAATACAATAAAAAGCTTTCTTTCCGTGAAAGACTTACAGGTCATACTTTGGCAGATAAGGTTATTTCATATACAACAGGAGAGCTTATATGTGATGCAGGAACTGTTATAACAAGTGAAATGGCAGATGAAATTCAAAATAATGCTGTTCCTTATGTTTATTTAGCAGTTACACATAATGGTGAAGAAAGAAGAGTTAAAATTCTATCTAATATGATGGTTGAGATTTCTTCTGTTCTTGATATTACTGAAGAAGAGAAAGAAAAACTAGGTATAACTGAACTAGTTTATTATCCAGTACTTTCAGGTATTATAGATGCAGCTGAAGGTGACATGGATGTTATTAAAGATAGAATTAAAAAAGATATTAGAGATCTTATTCCTAAACATATTACGTTAGAAGATATTTATGCTTCTATTAACTATAATATTCATCTTGAATATGGTATAGGAACAGATGATGATATTGACCACCTTGGAAATCGTCGTATTCGTGCAGTTGGAGAACTTCTTCAAAATCAATATAGAATCGGATTTGCAAGAATGGAAAGAGTAGTTAGAGAACGTATGACTACTCAAAATATTGAGGAAGTAACAGCTCAAAGTTTAATTAATATTAAACCTGTAACAGCTGCTGTTAAAGAGTTCTTTGGTTCATCTCAATTATCACAATTCATGGATCAGAACAACCCTCTTGCAGAGCTTACTAATAAACGTCGTCTTTCAGCTTTAGGTCCTGGTGGTCTTTCTAGAGATAGAGCCGGATTCGAGGTTCGTGACGTTCACTATTCTCACTATGGAAGAATGTGTCCAATTGAGACCCCTGAAGGTCCAAACATCGGACTTATTAACTCACTTGCTACGTATGCAAGAATTAATAAATATGGATTTATTGAGGCACCATATCGTATTATAGATAAGACTGACCCTGAAAATCCAAGAGTAACTAACGAATATCAATACCTAACAGCTGATGAGGAAGAGAATTATCACGTTGCTCAAGCTTCTGAACCACTAGACGAAGAAGGACATTTCCTTCATAAAAACGTATCTGGTCGTTATAAAGATGAAACACAAGAATACGAACGCTCAAGATTTGAATACATGGATGTGAGCCCAATGATGGCATTTTCAGTTGCTACAGCTCTTATTCCATTCCTTCAAAATGACGATGCTAACCGTGCTCTAATGGGATCAAACATGCAACGTCAGGCAGTACCTCTTATGCTTACAGAAGCTCCTGTTGTTGGTACAGGTTTAGAGCATAAAGCTGCAGTTGACTCTGGTGTATGTATAGTTGCTGCAAATGATGGTGTAGTTGAATATGTAAGTGCTCGTGAGATTTCTATTAGAGAAGAAGATGGAAATCTTAGAAAATATAAAGTTTCTAAATTCCAAAGAAGTAACCAAAGTAACTGTTATAATCAACGTCCAATTGTATATAAAGGACAAGAAGTTAAAGCCGGTGATGTAATTGCTGATGGAGCTTCTACTAAAGACGGAGAATTAGCTCTTGGAAAGAATCCACTTATTGGATTCATGACTTGGGAAGGTTATAACTATGAAGATGCGGTTCTTCTTAGTGAAAGATTAGTACAAGATGATGTTTATACATCAATTCATATAGAAGAGTATGAAACAGAAAGCCGTGATACTAAACTTGGAGCAGAGGAAATAACTAACGATATTCCAGGTGTAGGCGATGATGCTCTTAAAAATCTTGGAGAAGACGGAATTATCCGTATTGGTGCGGAAGTACGTTCAGGAGATATTCTTGTAGGTAAAGTTACTCCAAAAGGTGAAACTGAACTTACAGCTGAAGAAAGACTTCTTCGCGCGATATTTGGTGAAAAGGCTCGTGAGGTTAGAGATACATCTCTTAAAGTACCTCATGGAGAATATGGTGTAATTATTGATACTAAAGTATTTACCAGAGATAATGCTGATTTACCACCAGGTGTAAATAAAAGTGTTAGAGTTCTCATTGCTCAAAAGAGAAAGATTCAAGTTGGAGATAAGATGGCTGGTCGTCATGGTAACAAGGGTGTTGTTTCTCGTGTATTACCAGTAGAAGATATGCCTTTCTTAGAGAATGGACGTCCATTAGACATAGTACTTAACCCTCTTGGTGTACCTTCTCGTATGAACATTGGTCAGATTCTTGAGACACACCTTAGTCTTGCTGCCAGAGCTTTAGGATTTAACATTACAACCCCAGTATTTAATGGTGCAAATGAAAATGATATTCAAGATACTCTTGAACTTGCAAATGACTATGTAAATACAACTTGGGAAGAATTTGAAGAAAAATATAAAGAAACATTACGTCCAGAGGTTATGGAATATCTTGAAACTCATCAAGATCATAAAGCACTTTGGAAGGGCGTTAACATAAGAAGAGATGGTAAAGTTATTCTTCGTGATGGTAGAACAGGAGAAGAATTTGACTCACCTGTAACAATCGGTCATATGCATTACCTTAAACTTCATCATCTTGTTGATGATAAGATCCATGCAAGAAGTACTGGTCCTTATTCACTTGTTACTCAGCAACCACTAGGTGGTAAAGCTCAGTTTGGTGGACAACGTTTTGGAGAGATGGAAGTTTGGGCACTTGAAGCTTATGGTGCATCTTATACTCTTCAAGAAATTCTTACAATGAAATCAGATGATATTGTAGGACGTGTTAAAACATATGAGGCTATTATTAAAGGAGATAATATTCCAGAGCCAGGAATTCCTGAAAGTTTCAAGGTTCTTCTTAAAGAGTTACAAGCTCTTGCCCTTGATATATCTGTACTTAAAGATGGTCATGAAGTTGAAATCAAAGAAAATGTTGATATGGGCAATACTTCTTTCAATCGTATTATTGAAGGAGATTCTCGTAGAGAATATGATAACGATTTCAATAAGAGTGGTTATATGCAACAAGAATGGAATAATGACGAGCTTACAGATGTAGAAGAGGATGCGGAAGATTCTTATGATGAAAATGAGAATCTTATGGATGAAATGGACGAAGAATAGAAAGGGGCATATCTCATGGCAGATTACAACAATCATGACGGTTACCAACCGATTAGTTTTGATGCAATTCAGATAGGACTTGCATCACCTGAGAAGATAAGAGAATGGTCAAGAGGTGAGGTTACTAAACCGGAGACTATTAATTATCGTACTCTCAAACCTGAGCCAGATGGTCTATTCTGTGAAAGAATATTTGGACCTTCTAAAGACTGGGAATGTCACTGTGGAAAATATAAAAAAATCAGATATAAAGGCGTTATTTGCGATAAGTGTGGTGTAGAGATTACCAAAGCTTCAGTTCGTCGTGAACGTATGGGACATATTGAGCTTGCAGCTCCGGTTTCTCATATCTGGTATTTTAAAGGTATTCCAAGTCGTATGGGGCTTATGCTTGATATTAGCCCTAAGACTTTAGAGAGAGTTCTTTATTTTGGTTCTTATATAGTACTTGATCCAAAAGAGACTAATTTAACATATAAGCAGATTCTTTCTGAAAGAGAATATGAAGATGCTGTTGATGAATTTGGTTCTAATGCATTTCGTGTAGGAATGGGTGCAGAAGCTGTTAAAGAAATTCTTGAAAATATTGATCTTGAAGCAGAGATGAAAGAATTAAAAGCTGGAGTAGCTGATAGTTCAGGACAAAAACGTGCAAGAATTGTTAAACGTCTTGAAGTAGTAGAAGCTTTTATTAATTCTGGAAATCAACCTTCATGGATGATTTTAGACGTTATTCCTGTAATACCACCTGATATTCGTCCAATGGTTCAATTAGATGGAGGAAGATTTGCAACATCTGATTTAAATGATTTATATAGAAGAATAATCAATAGAAATAATCGTCTTAAGAGACTTCTTGACCTTGGAGCTCCGGATATTATCGTTAGAAATGAAAAACGTATGCTTCAAGAAGCTGTAGATGCTCTTATAGATAATGGTAGACGTGGACGTCCCGTTACAGGACCTGGAAACCGTGCTCTTAAATCTTTATCAGAGATGCTTAAAGGTAAATCAGGAAGATTTAGACAAAATCTTCTTGGAAAACGTGTTGACTACTCAGGACGTTCAGTTATCGTTGTTGGTCCGGAACTTAAGATTTATCAGTGCGGACTTCCAAAAGAAATGGCAATTGAATTATTTAAGCCATTTGTAATGAAAGAATTAGTTAAGAATGGTTCAGCTCATAACATTAAAAATGCTAAAAAGATGGTTGAAAGACTTGAACCGGCAGTTTGGGATATATTAGAAGATGTTATTAAAGAGCATCCTGTTATGTTAAACCGTGCCCCTACACTTCATAGACTTGGTATTCAAGCATTTGAGCCAATTCTAGTTGAAGGTAAGGCTATTAAGCTTCATCCACTTGTATGTACAGCTTTCAACGCTGACTTTGATGGTGACCAAATGGCTGTCCATCTTCCACTTTCTGTTGAAGCTCAAGCAGAGTGTAGATTTTTACTTCTTTCACCAAACAACTTACTAAAACCATCTGATGGTGGTCTTGTAGCTGTTCCTTCTCAGGATATGGTTCTTGGTATTTATTATTTAACCCAAGAAAGACCAAATAAAGATGATAATACTAAGTACTTCAAGAGTGTAAATGAAGCCTTACTTGCTTATGAAAATAAAGTAATAACTCTTCATGAAAGAATTTTCGTAGAAGTAGTTAAGAAAGTTAACGGAGTTACAGAAAAAGCAAGAATTAATTCTACTCTTGGAAGATTTTTATTTAATGAAATCATTCCTCAAGATTTAGGCTTTGTTGATAGAACTAAGAAAGAAAATGAACTTCTTCTTGAAGTTGACTTCTTAGTTGCTAAGAAACAATTAAAACAGATCCTTGAAAAAGTTATTAATACTCATGGTGCAACAGCAACAGCTGAAGTACTTGATAATATCAAATCAATGGGTTACAAATACAGTACTCGTGCTGCTATGTCAGTTTCTATTTCAGATATGACTGTACCACCACAGAAACCAGAGATGATAGAACAAGCACAAAATACTGTTGATATGATTACTAAGAACTACAAACGTGGTCTTATTACTGAAGAAGAGAGATATAAAGAAGTTGTAGATACATGGAAAGCAACTGATGATGCTCTTACAGATGCACTTCTAACAGGTCTTGATCAGTTTAACAATATCTTTATGATGGCTGATTCAGGAGCCCGTGGTTCTGATAAGCAGATTAAACAGCTTGCCGGTATGCGTGGACTTATGGCAGATACAATGGGTCGTACTATTGAGCTTCCTATTAAGTCTAACTTCCGTGAAGGACTTGATGTATTGGAATATTTCATGTCTGCCCATGGAGCTAGAAAAGGTCTTGCCGATACTGCTCTTCGTACAGCGGATTCAGGTTACTTAACTCGTCGTCTTGTTGATGTATCTCAACAGATGATTATTCAAGAACCTGATTGTGCAGAAGAAGGAGAAGAAATCCCAGGAATGTACGTAAGTGCATTTATGGATGGAAACGAAGTTATTGAAAGCTTACAAGAACGTATTACAGGTCGTTATGTATGTGAAGATATTAAAGACAAAGATGGTAATATCATTGTTAAAGCTGACCATATGGTAACACCAAAACGTGCTGAAGAAGTTGTAAATAAAGGCGTTGACGAAAAAGGTAAACCTATTACTAAAGTTAAGATAAGAACAGTTTTAACATGTAAGTCTGAAAACGGTATTTGTGCTAAATGTTACGGTGCAAATATGGCAACAGGAGAACCAGTTCAAGTAGGAGAAGCAGTTGGTATTATTGCAGCTCAATCAATTGGTGAGCCGGGTACACAGCTTACTATGCGTACATTCCATACTGGTGGTGTTGCCGGTAACGATATTACTCAAGGTCTTCCTCGTGTCGAGGAGCTTTTTGAAGCAAGAAAGCCAAAAGGTCTTGCTATTATCGCTGATTTTGCCGGTATTGCTACATATAGTGATACTAAAAAGCATAGAGAAGTTATTATTACCAGTGAAGAAACAGGTGAATCTAAGACATATCTTATTCCTTACGGATCTAGAATTAAGGTTACAGATGGTCAAAATGTAGAAGCCGGTGACGAGATTACAGAAGGTTCTGTAAATCCACATGATATTCTTCGTATTAAGGGACTTCGTGCAGTTCAAGATTACATGATTCAGGAAGTTCAGAGAGTATACAGACTTCAAGGTGTTGAAATTAATGATAAACATATCGAAATGATAGTTCATCAGATGCTTAAGAAGATTAGAGTTGAAGAAGCTGGAGATTCAGAATTACTTCCAGGAACAACAGTTGATATAAGAGAGTTTGAAAAGGTAAATGCTAAGCTTGCTAAGGATGGTAAAGAACTAGCAACCGGAGAGCAGATTATGCTTGGTATTACAAAAGCTTCTCTTGCAACAGATTCATTCCTTTCAGCTGCATCATTCCAAGAAACAACTAAGGTTCTTACAGATGCTGCTATTAAAGGTAAGATTGATCCACTTGTTGGACTTAAAGAAAATGTTATCATTGGTAAACATATTCCTGCAGGTACCGGAATGAAGAGATATAGAAATATAGTTCTTGATTCTGAGCAAGAAGAGATGGATGACTATGATGATTATTATGATGAAATAGAAATGGTTAAATAGTTTCTAGAGAATAGGAAAAGTTCCCTTATCACAGATGATGGTAGGGGAGCTTTTTTGGTGTCAAAATTATTTTTGCTTATAGATTAAGTGATTATAAGAAGTCTTATTTGGGGAAGATTGTTTCGTATCATATTACTATTTTTGAAATAATATAAAATTCATATTTGGTTTATAAAAATACTTGACATAATTATAAAAATAGTATAAACTAATATCTATCAAGTAGAGTATAAAACAAAAGGCAGTTTTGTATAGTTATATGGCTTATAGATAGTTTTATATCTACTATTTTATTTGCAAATAAATGATTAAATATTATTTTAGGAGAGTTTAGAGATATGGATTTTAACTTGCAGAATGACTTAAATGAAAATATGGAACATCATCCATTAAAAAGTGTTATGACAACATCAGTTGGATGGACTAAAGGCTTCATTAATGAAGTAGTTTATGGGGATATGGATGACCATAACAGAATGTATGCAGAAGAGACAAAGCCTATTTAATATAAAGATGTATTTTTATTAAAGGGATATGTAAGAGGCAATATATTTATAAAAAAATATTTGTAATATAGGAATTGCCTATTAAATAAATTAAGAAAAGAAAATTAAATATTTTTAAAAATAAATATACCACTAGGCGAAAAACCTAGTGGTATTTAAGTATATAAAATTATTTTTCAACTTTCCAAAGTCCATGAAGATTGCAGTACTCATAAATTGTATAAGGTACACCTTCTTTTACTTTAAACTTAGCAACTGGTTTTTCACCTGGTTTAAGGTAGTTAAAAGTAACACGGTTATCTTGCTCACAAGCTATCCATTGAATAGAATGTTCTTCTGTCATAGGATGTTCTACTTCACCAACTTGAACCATAATATGTCCAGCTTTTTCACCTTCTGTTACAAATGGAACGTGTTTCTCTGTAGCAGCATCAGTTGTGTTAGCTTTAAGTTCTACCATCTCTTCTCCACAGCAAATTGTAGGTGTTTTAACATCGTTAAGTTGATACATTATTTTTCCACATAAATTACATTTAAAAATCTTCATTAAATTGTCCTCCATCATTAGTATTTTGGAAATTTTTCTTATTTCCTTATGAAATAAATAATAGACTAAATATGTGTAATTTCAGTAGGTCAAAACTAAATTTTTTATTAATGGTAAAAACCAAGATTGTATTTAAATGTAAACATGAAATGAAGGAGTGTTACATTTTTTATAATAGTTTTTTATTTGAAAATGACAGCGTAATCAAAACTTTTATATATGTTTTATGGCAAATAATTGTACTATTTGCTACGAAAATTTGCAAAAATTAAATCAATTAAGCAAGATGTACATTTGAGAAATGAAATTTGCAACAATATGGAACTACAATAGATTTATAAAATAATATATTATATCTCTAGATTAAAAAATTTGGAGGAATAAGATTATGGCAAGCTTATCATTAAAGCATATTTTTAAACGTTATCCTAATGGATTTGAGGCAGTTAAGGACTTTAACCTTGAAGTTGCTGATAAAGAATTTATTATTTTCGTAGGTCCATCTGGTTGTGGAAAGTCTACTACACTTCGTATGATTGCAGGACTTGAAGATATTACAGAAGGTGAACTTGATATTGATGGAAAGATTGTTAATCAAGTTGAGCCAAAAGATAGAGATATAGCAATGGTTTTCCAAAGTTATGCTCTTTATCCTCATATGACAGTATATGATAATATGGCATTTGGATTAAAGCTTCGTAAAATACCTAAAGATCAAATTGATAAAATGGTTAAAGAAGCAGCTAAGATTCTTGACCTTGAACCACTATTAAATCGTAAGCCAAAGGCTTTATCAGGTGGTCAAAGACAGCGTGTTGCTATGGGACGTGCTATCGTTCGTGATCCTAAGGTTTTCCTTATGGATGAACCTCTTTCTAACTTGGATGCTAAACTTCGTGGACAGATGCGTATAGAAATTTCTAAACTTCATCAAAGACTTGGAGCCACTATTATTTATGTAACTCATGATCAGATTGAAGCTATGACACTTGGAACCCGTATCGTTGTTATGAATGCGGGAGTTATTCAACAAGTAGATTCACCAGATGTACTTTATGATTCACCTGCTAATCTTTTCGTTGCAGGATTTATTGGTTCTCCTCAGATGAACTTTATCGACTCTGTTGTTAAAGTAGAAGGTGAGAAAGTATCATTAGTTACAGAGCAAGCTGCTATTGAATTACCACCAGCTAAGGCTAAGAAACTTATCGAAGGTGGATATGAAGGTAAAACAGTTGTACTTGGAATTCGTCCAGAAGATCTTCATGATGAACCTAGCTTCCTTGCAATGTCACCTAATACACATATTAAAGCAAATATCAGAGTTTATGAAATGCTTGGTTCAGAAGTATTACTTTACTTTGATTATGAAGGTGCTAACATGACAGCTCGTGTTGACCCAAGAACAACAGCAAGAACTGGTTCTGATGTAACATTTGCACTTGATGCAGAGAAGATTCACATCTTTGATAAAGAAACTGAACTTGCAATTACTAACTAGTTTATTTGCAAATAGAGTTAAAAGATATAATATAATAAAACTAACATTAGAGAATACTATTTAAATATATCTTATGTTTTAAAATTTAGAGTACTGGTTTCCTTCTTCCAGTACTCTTTGTTATTATGAATAGAAAGGTATATTATGTACTAGAGATAAGTGTGCAAATACTGATTGACAAAACAATATTTTATGATTACTCTTATTATAGTTTAAAAAATGTTGGTATTATGATGAGGTACGTGAATGAATGAAAAATCTATTACTATAGCATGTTTAAGAAAAGGTATAGTTTTTATTGGAGTGATTGCATTTGCAGTTATAATAGGTTGGTTAAATGTAAGTGTGCTTGATACTGTTTTATATAAAATGTCAGATGCTTTATATGCCATTATACAAATCGTATTATTTCTTGCTGAATTAAAAGTGTTTTCAGTATTTTATTTTAATGCTAGTTTATGTAGTGTAAATGTGACATTTACTATGGAAGATAGTGGTGTTATTGTTCAAGAAAAAAATCTAGATACTGTAATAGGCAAAGTTAACGAGATAAACTTATGGAAAAGTTCAGTATTTTTTTTAATACCAATAGCAACTGTAGAAATAAGATACAATAAAAAGAAAGTTCAGTATTCGGAAATAGTAAAAAAATCTAGTATTGTTCAAGATACTAATTTATATTCTGTTGTTAGAATGTTATTGTATCAAAATAGTAAATTAGAAGCAGCTAAAGATAATGATGGAACTAGAATAGAATTTAAGATGGTTAAAGATGCTTGATCATTTATAAAAGTTGTCATATTTAGGTTTTATTTTGATTGAAAATAGAGCCTTTTTTGTTGCATATCTTTTATAAAGTGGAAAAATGAACTTCATTATGATAAACTATTTTTATTAGCATTGAAAAAAAGATATGCTTGTACTTTATTCTATTTATTAATAGATAGTGTCAAGAAGTTTGTGTAAATAACAAATCTTCCTTATCCTTCAAGTTACTACTTAAACATGCTATTAAGTTCACTTTTACATTGATTAAATCCTTTATGTATTCTCGCTGAAT
>JAISGP010000009.1 GCA_031263035.1 Lachnospiraceae bacterium
ATTAAATAAGCAATTCTATGAGTTAAAACTCGTGTTTTTCCGGAACCTGCACCGGCTAAAATAAGAAGCGGTCCTTCTGTATGAAAAACCGCTTCCCTTTGATTTTCATTTAATGTATCATATATACTCAAAACTACTTCCTCCGAAATCAACAGTTAAGCATCTTTATTGCAAATGGCTATTATACAAGCTAAATTCGAGATACCCTTTTATTACAAATAATAAAAATACTAATTCATGTATCTCTTTATTTTAAAAATTAACTAGGTTATTATATCACAGAAACCATAGAATAAAAACAAAAGATATGTAAAGAAAATTAGCTTTAATTTTCTAAAGTAAATACAATAGTTATATAACACAAAAAATCAGGGAATACCTAAAAATATCTAAGTATAATTCCCTGATTTAGATTAGTTAAACATTTAAATTTGAATAGCCCATAAGATATTCATCAACTTCTTTAGCACACTCCCTACCTTCTTCTAAAGCCCATACAACAAGACTTTGACCTCGGTGACAGTCTCCACATGCAAATATCTTATCTACATCTGTTTTATAACTAGCTTCTTTAGTAAGTACATTGGTACGTCCATTTACTTCAACGCCAAATCCTTTAGTCATATACTCTTCTGTTCCCAAGAAACCTGCTGCAATAAGAACTAATTCACAGGGATAAGTTTTTTCACTTCCCTCTACAGGAACTAAATCCATTCTACCTGTTTTTTCGTTTTTAACAGATTTAAGGTTAACTGTAACTACTTCTTTTAAATTACCTTTTTCATCTGAAACAAATTTTTCCACAGTAGTAAGATATTTTCTTGGATCTTCTCCAAACTTATCTATTACTTCTTCTTGACCATAATCAGTTTTTAAAACTTTAGGCCACTCCGGCCAAGGATTACTGGGAAGTCTATCAATTGGTGGTTCAGGCATCATCTCTAGTTGAATGACTGATTTAGCACCCATTCTCATAGATGTTCCGGCACAATCATTTCCGGTATCTCCACCACCGATAATTATAACATTTTTACCTTTTGCATCTATATATTTCTTACCATCTAGTTTAGCATTATCATCTAAAGATTTTGTTGCTTCAGTAAGGAAATCTACTGCAAAATATATTCCTTTGCTTTCTCTTCCTGAGGCTTTAATATCTCTAGGTTTAGTAGCTCCACAAGCAAGAATAACCACATCAAATTGCTTAAACAACTCTTCTTTTGAAATATCTGTAGGAACATTAACCCCTGTATAAAACTTTATTCCATCTTCCTTCATAATTTCAACTCTTCTGTCAATAACTGATTTTTCAAGTTTCATATTAGGAATTCCATATCTTAAAAGTCCACCAATTGCATCTGATCTTTCAAAAACGGCAACACTATGTCCTCTAAGATTTAAATTATATGCTACAGATAAACCGGAAGGACCTGAGCCAATTACAGCAACCTTTTTACCGGTTCGTACAATATTCTCATCCTTTTTAACCCATCCATTTGCAAATGCCTTTTCAATAATGGCATACTCGTTAGCCTTTGAAGCAACCGGATCTCCGTTTAATCCACAAGTACATGCCTTTTCACAAAGAGCAGGACATACTCTACTTGTGAATTCCGGAAAAGGATTAGTTTTAAATAATCTTTCAAAGGCTTCCTTCCAATTATCTTGGTAAATCAATTCATTCCACTCCGGAACTAAATTATGAAGTGGACATCCGCTAAACATTCCTGCAAGAAGACTTGCACTTTGGCAAAAAGGAACGCCACATTCCATACATCTGGCACCCTGTCTTCTATTTTCTTCATCTGAAAGAGGATAATAAAATTCATGAAAATCCTTTATTCGTTCTTTTTCAGATTTAGCCTTTTTATCTACTCTGTCATACTCTAAAAAGCCTGTTGTCTTTCCCATTTTATTTGCCCCCCTTCATAAGATAAAAGGCTTCTTCTTTTGCTTCTTCACGCGAATATCCTTCTTCTTCAAGTTGTACTGTTTTGTTTAGCATTTTCTCATAATCTACTGGGATTATCTTTTTAAATTGTGGCAAATAGCTTGTAAAGTGTTCAAGTATTTCTTTACCAACAGATGAATTAGTAGCACTTACATGCTCTTCAATCATCTTTTTAAGCATATCAATGTCCGGTTTCATAGTAATAGATGACATATGTATCAAAGCTTTATTTACATGTTTATATAAATCATTATTCTTATCTAAAACATATGCAACACCGCCGCTCATTCCAGCAGCTAAGTTTTTACCTACACTTCCTAGAATAGCAACTCTTCCGCCTGTCATATACTCAAGTCCATGGTCGCCAACACCTTCAACTACGGCAATTGCTCCACTATTTCTAACTGCAAATCTTTCTCCTGCAACTCCGTTTATAAATGCTTTACCACTTGTAGCACCATATAAGGCAACATTTCCAATAATAATATTTTCAGATGCTTTAAACTTTACTCCCTTTGGCGGATATACAATAAGTTTTCCACCTGATAATCCTTTGCCAAAGTAGTCGTTAGAATCTCCGATTAGTTCAAGAGTTAATCCCTTAGGAATAAAGGCACCAAAGCTTTGACCACCATAACCATTACATTTTATTACAAATGTATCATCATCCACTCCTTCAGGGTGAACCTTAGTTATCTCAGAGCCAAAAATAGTTCCAAAAGATCTATCAACATTTTTAACATCTACTTCAAGATAACTCTTCTTAGCTGATTTAATATTTTTACCAAGTTGTTTAACTAAAACTTCCATATCTAAAGTTTTTTCAAGTTCAAAATCAAATTTATGTAATTCATTAAATACAGAACCACAATCATTATTTACTTCATAATTTAAAATTGTATCAAAAACTAAATTCTTAGCTCTTTCATTTGCAAATGTATCTTTAATCTTTATAAATTCACTTCTACCTACTAATTCATCAATAGTACGAACACCAAGTCGTGCCATTTCTTCACGTAAATTTTCAGCAATAAATTCCATAAAATTAACTACATATTCAGGCTTGCCTTTAAAGCGTTTTCTAAGTTCAGGATTTTGAGTTGCAACACCAACTGGGCAAGTATCTAAATTACATACTCTCATCATAACACAACCCATAGAAACAAGGGGTGCTGTTGCAAATCCAAATTCCTCTGCCCCAAGCATAGCTGCAATGGCTACATCTTTTCCTGTCATAAGTTTTCCGTCAGTTTCAAGACGCACTCTATCTCGAAGTCCTGCTTTTCTAAGAGTTTGATGAGTTTCTGACAAACCAAGTTCCCAAGGAAGCCCTGCATTATGTATAGAACTCATAGGTGCAGCTCCTGTTCCACCATCATGACCGGAAATAAGAATTACTTCCGCACCAGCTTTAGCTACACCTGAAGCAACAGTTCCTACACCGGCTTCTGAAACAAGTTTTACAGAAATACCAGCATCTCTATTTGCATTCTTAAGGTCATAAATTAATTGAGCCAAATCCTCAATTGAATAAATATCATGATGAGGTGGTGGACTAATAAGGCTTACACCTGGTGTAGAATGACGAGTTTTAGCAACCCACGGATATACCTTCCCCCCTGGAAGATGACCACCCTCACCTGGTTTAGCTCCTTGTGCCATTTTAATCTGAATTTCTCTAGCACTTACAAGATATCTACTTGTAACTCCAAATCTACCTGAAGCCACCTGTTTTATAGCTGAATTACGGTCAGTACCAAGTCTATCAATATCTTCTCCACCTTCACCACTATTACTCTTTCCATGAAGCTTATTCATAGCTTTCGCCAAACATTCATGAGCTTCTTTAGAAATAGAGCCATAGCTCATAGCACCTGTTTTAAATCTCTTAACAATGCTTTCGACACTTTCAACTTCTGAAATATCAATTCCTTTTTCCGGATAGTTAAATTCCCACTGTCCTCTAAGGTTAATAAATCCTTCTTGTTCATTTACCTTATCCACATACTCTTTAAATAGATTGTAATCTCCATTTTTTGTAGCTTGCTGTAGCATATGAATAGTCTGTGGATTATATAAGTGTTTTTCCTTACCTGCTCTGGATTTATGAGCTCCACTACTATCAAGGGTATTGTCTGTTTCAAGTCCTAGCGGATCAAAAGCTTTATCATGTCTATCCATATAATCAGCTTGAATTTCTTCAATACCAACTCCGCCTACACGGCTTATTGTATTTGTAAAATATTTGTCGATAAATTCTTTTTTAAGACCAATTGCTTCAAATATTTTAGCACCTTGATAAGATTGAACAGTAGAAATACCCATTTTAGAGCCAATCTTAACTATACCTGAAATAATTGCCTTATTATAATCATCACATGCTGCATAATAATCTTTATTTAAGGTTCCTTTATCAATAAGTCCTTTTATTGACTCATGAGCTAAATAAGGATTAATTGCACTTGCACCATATCCAAGTAAGGTTGCAAAATGATGAACTGTTCTTGGTTCACCAGTCTCCAAAATAATAGAAACTGCACTTCTTTTTTTAGTTCTAACCAAATGCTGTTGAAGACCTGATAATGCTAAAAGACTTGGCATCGCAATATGATACTCATCAACACCTCTATCAGTTAAAATTATTATATTTGAGCCTTCCATAATAGCTCTGGTTGCTTCTAAAAATAGATGATCTAAAGCATTTTCAAGGCTAGAATTTTTATAATATGTAGTGGCAATTTCTGTAACCTTAAAACCTCTCTTTTTCATATTTTTAATCTTAAGAAGATCAGTTTCAGAAAGAATTGGATTATTTATTTTTAAAACTCGACAATTAGAAGGATCAGCCTTCAATAAATTACCATCCTTACCTAGATGAAGAGTTGTAGAAGTAACTATCCTTTCTCTTATTGCATCAATAGGAGGATTAGTTACTTGTGCAAATAATTGTTTAAAGTACCCTGATAAGTTTTGAGGCATCTTAGAAAGAACAGCAAGGGGAGCATCTATACCCATTGAAGCTGTTTCCTCACCACCGGTAAGTGCCATTTTATAAATTGATGAATGAACTTCCTCATATGAATAACCAAAAGCTCTTTGCAAACGAGTTCTATCCTTATCTTCATAAGATTGAACTTTTACATTTGGAATAGCTAAGCTATCTAAACTAACTAGATTTGCATCTAACCATTCCCCATAAGGATGCTTTTTAGCATATTTTTCTTTAATTTCTTCATCTTCAATTACTCTACCTGCTACTGTATCTACAAGTAACATTTTTCCCGGATGTAGACGTTCTTTTAAAACTACTTTTGAAGGAGGAATAGGCAATACCCCTACTTCAGAAGATAGAATCAAATTATCATCAGTTGTAATATAATATCTTGAGGGGCGAAGTCCATTTCTATCTAATACTGCTCCCATAATATCCCCATCAGAAAATAGAATTGAAGCTGGACCATCCCAAGGTTCCATCATGGTTGCAAAATATCTGTAAAAATTCTTTTTATCCTCGCTCATGGCTCTATCATTTGACCAAGGTTCAGGAATAGTCATCATAATTGCAAGAGGTAAATCCATACCACTCATAACAAAGAATTCTAAGGCATTATCAAACATAGCTGAATCAGAGCCTGAAGCATGAATTACAGGAAGAATTTTAGAAAAATCATCTCTAAGCAAATCTGTATCTATATTCTCTTCACGTGCCAACATCTTATCGGCATTACCCCTAATTGTATTAATCTCGCCATTATGAACAATAAATCTATATGGGTGAGCTCTTTCCCAACTTGGAGTTGTATTTGTAGAAAATCTTGAATGAACTAGTGCAATTGCACTTTCATAGTCCTTATCTTCTAAATCCAAATAAAAAGTTCTAAGCTGATCAACTAAAAACATTCCCTTATATACAATAGTTCTGCTTGATAAAGAAGGAACATAAGTTTCATCACTACTTTGTTCAAATATTCGTCTGATAATATATAGTTTTCTATCAAAATCAATACCTTGTTCTACATCATCCGGTCTTTTAATAAAACCTTGACATATATAAGGCATCTTTTTCCTTGCATAAGAACCCAAGCAATTTTCATTTCTGTCTACATCTCTCCACCCCAAGAAAGTTAAGCCCTCTTTTTCAACTATAACCTCAAAAATATTTTTTGCTTGTTTTCTTTTAATCTCATCCATTGGAAAAAAGAACATACCTACACCATAGTCACGCTCATCACCAATTTCAATATTTAATTCCTTACATACTTTCTTGAAAAACTTATGAGAAATCTGTAGGGAAATACCTACACCATCCCCAGTCTTCCCCTCAGCATCCTTACCAGCTCGATGCTCTAAAGTTTCAACTATCTTAAGTGCATTATCAACGGTATCATGGGTTTTCTTTCCCTTAATATTAACAATTGCGCCAATACCACAATTATCTTTATCCATGTTCTCGTTATAAAGTCCCTTATACTCCATATAACCTTCCTCCTGCTTTATATATTAACTGCTTGCATACATAATACAAAAACCTCTCATTTGCAAACCATTGGGTATATTTTATTACTTTAAAGTAAGTTTGTAAAGGAAAACATTTAATAAATAATCTGAATATTTGAATATAGCGTAATATTTTAAATATTGTCTGAATGTTTATTTGTGCATAAAAAAACTAGTACTGTTTGACCGTGTCAATAATACTAGTTTTTTATTTAATTATATAACTATTTCATTTTTCCTTAATCTAAATCAATAAAATCAACCTTAAAATCATCATCTTCTTCCTGATGGCTCTTAGCCTTCTCTGTCGGAAGCTGATCCAATAAATCATCTAATCCATTATCTTTATTATAAATTATTGTTTCCTTAGGAACTGATTTACTTACAGGGCTTGATGGTCTAGATGGTTTTCTTGGAGTATAATCCTCTTCATCCTCAAAATCATCCTCGTCATCATCATAATCTTCTTCATCATCAAAGCTTTCAAAGTCATCTTCTATTCTAGGTCTAGCTGGTGCTTTAGATGGTTTTGATGGTTTCTTTGGTGCGGTCGGTAAATCATCTTCTTCTTCATCAATACCATATTCATCATATAAATCATCTAATTCTGAATTTCTATGATGTAATTTAATTCCTAGAACAATTACAAATATTAATAGTAATAAAAGTATTGCACCAACTCCTAAAATTATAATAGGAAGGTGATTATTAATTATATTCTTTATTTTATTTACCCATGTAGGAGTAGAACTCTTTGTAGAACTACTTGTCTTGGTAGGCAAGAAATTACATCTTTGATAAGTATCTTCATTTTTATCAAATTGATAATAATCTTTTGTTCCTTGATTATTCATGGCATATATTAAATAATATCCTTCATGAGAAGTATCTTGCCATGCCGGAAATTCTACATCATTTAGTTTTAATTTTACTTTCTCATATTGAGAAGGCAAACTAGCCTTTGGTTTGGTAGTAAGTGGGTAAATAGTCACTGTATCTGAAATAGCAATCTCTTGAAAAGGAGAAAATGTTGCATCCTCTTGATTATATAAGAAAAAGCTACCTTTTTTTGAAGAATTAACAAGATATCCTAAATAAATATCAGAAGTTTCTTCTTTTAAAAATGTATGATTCTCACCTTCATAGCTTAACTTTGTACTTTTAAATCCATAAGGAACATCAGCTTCCGGGAACTTATCAACTAATGTATAGCTAACATCTCCTACTTTGACAGCTACTCCGCCTGTAGTATCTGCAGTTCCAGATGATGTACTTCCGGTAGCATTTGC
Organism: Lachnospiraceae bacterium; assembly: GCA_031263035.1. GTDB lineage: Bacteria > Bacillota > Clostridia > Lachnospirales > Lachnospiraceae > JAISGP01. Next base: position 7,738 of record JAISGP010000009.1, read on the forward strand.
CTCAGGGGTAACTTTTGATGGGTCACCGGCTGCTATTGTTACTGTTGAATTACCTTGGTCAAATGTATAACTTCCTCCAGCACCGTTACCAATAGTTGCTGACGCAACTGTAACTTTAGAAGTACCTTCTTTAGCTGCTTGGAAAGTAATTTCGAAATTAACTACCGAAGAACCACCCTTACTTGTACAAGTAAGTGCTCCACTTTCTTTCATAGTAATACCTGTACCACTAACAAAATGTAAATATGAAGAATCATATGCCACATTAATCGTGGTGTCTCCTAAAGAAGCCGAACTTGCTGATTTAGCCTCTATCTTTACTACAAAGTTATCTCCAACTTTAGTTTGGGGATCAGAAAATGAAATTCTTCCGTCTGCTGCAAATGCTGTGTTTCCAAATATAGGAAATGCCATTGATACAACCAATAACATAACCAATAGTTTCTTTAATACTTTCATACAAAAGCCCTCTAACTTTCTCAATACATTAAATACTATATACTAATATACATTTTTTTATTTTTCAAGTCAATATTAACAGAATAATTTATGATAATTCTTCATCAGCCAAATCTAGTGCTTTCTCAATAACTTTATGCATATCTAAATATTCATAAGTTCCAAGTCTACCACCAAAAAGTATCTTCCCTTCTAAATCAGCTTTTTCCTTATATTTCTTATAAACTGCCATGTTTTTCTCATCATTTAGAGGATAAAAAGCCTCGTCCCCTTTTTTCCACTGAGCCGGATACTCTTTCGTTATAACAGTTTTACTGGTATCGGCACCTTCAAAATGTTTATGCTCTATAATTCTAGTATATGGTGTTATTGCATCTGTATAATTAACAACTGCATTCCCTTGATAATTAGATGTATCTAAAACTTCTGTTTCAAATTTTAATGACCTATACTCTAATTCTCCAAATATATAATCAAAATATCTGTCAACAGGGCCAGTATACAGTACCTTATTAGCCAAGGAATCAAAATATTCTTTATTTGACAGGTAATCAGTACCAAGCCTAACTTCTATACCTTGAATCATATTTTTAATAAGATTAGTATATCCTCCTATTGGAATGCCTTGATATGTATCATTAAAATAATTATTATCATAAGTCATTCTAAGAGGTAATCTTTTAATTATCTCTGGTGGAAGCTCTGTGGCAGGTCTCCCCCATTGTTTTTCAGTATAACCTTTTACTAAGGTTTCATAAATATCTTTTCCCACCAAACTAAGAGCTTGTTCTTCAACATTTTTCGGGTTTTCTACGCCATATTGTTCTACCTGTTCTTTAATCTTTGCACTAGCTTCTCCCGGGGTAACTGTTCCCCACATTTGGTAAAAAGTATTCATATTAAATGGCATATTATATATCTTGCCTTTAAAATTCGCTATAGGAGAATTAGTATATCTATTAAACTCTGCAAATTCATTTACATAATCCCATACCTTTTTATTTGAGGTATGAAATATATGAGCTCCATATTTATGTACATTAATCCCTTCTATTTGCTCTGTATAAATATTTCCACCAATATGATTTCTTTTTTCTATTATCAAAGCAGTTTTCCCTGCTTTTTTTACTTTATTTGCAAATGTAGCTCCAAATATTCCTGAACCTACAATTAAATAATCATACACCTTTACTTCCCCCAATATTATTCAACAGTAACAGATTTAGCAAGATTTCTTGGCTTATCTACATCATAACCTTTTCCAAGAGAAATATAATATCCAAATAATTGAAGTGGAATAACCGCTAGTGAATTCATGAAGTACTTGTTAGTTTCCGGAATGTAAATAACATAATCTGATACATCTTCTATATCACTATTTCCTTCTACTGCCACACTCATTACAACTGCACCACGAGTCTTCACTTCTACAATATTACTTTTTGTCTTTCCATATACTTCTTCTTGAGTTGCCACTGCTACTACCAATGTTCCTTCTTCAATTAAAGAAATAGTACCATGCTTTAACTCTCCTGCTGCATAAGCTTCAGAATGAATATAAGAAATTTCTTTTAACTTTAAAGAACCTTCCATAGAAATAGCATAATCTACATTTCTACCAATAAAGAAAACATCCTTTGCAGCTAAATATCTATTTGCAAATCTTTGAACACGTTTGCGATTATTTACAAGAAGTTCAACTTGTTCCGGAAGTGCTTTTAAGTCTTCTATCATCTCTTCTAAACATTCATCACTTAGATTGCCTTTTACATTTGCAAAATGCATAGCAAGTAAATATTCTGCTATAAGCTGTGCTGAATAAGCCTTAGTTGTTGCAACGCTTATTTCAGGTCCTGCCCAAGTATACATAACCATATCTGCTTCACGGGCAATTGAACTACCAACTACATTAACAATACCTAAGGTTTTCGCACCTTTTTCTTTAGATAATCTAAGAGCCGCTAAAGTATCTGCAGTTTCTCCTGATTGACTAACAACAATAACTAAGGTATTTTCTTCTATAATTGGATCTCTATATCTAAATTCAGAAGCAACTTCCACATCAACTGGAATTCTTGCAAGACCTTCGAAAATATATTTGCTGGTAACTGCTGTATGGTATGCTGAACCGCAGGCTACAAAACAAATTCTTTTTATATTTCGAATTTCTTCTTCTGACATAAGAAGTTCTTCAATAACAATCTTTCCATCTTTTATTCTTGGTGAAAATGTATCTTTAATTGCTTTTGGTTGTTCATTAATTTCCTTAAGCATAAAGAATTCATATCCGCCTTTTTCTGCAGCATCTGCATCCCAATCTATATGTTTAACTGGTTTATCAAGTTCTTCTCTATCAATATTGAAAATTTTAATTTCATTATCTTTAAGGGTAACTATCTCTTCATTTTCAATAAAAATAACATCTCTTGTATATTTTAAAACTGCAGGCACATCAGAAGCAATTATGCTTCCTCCATCTGTATGTCCTACTATAAGTGGACTATCTTTTCTAACTGCATATAATACATCTGGAGTATCTTTAAAAATAACTCCTAAAGCATAAGAGCCTTCTATTCTCTGCATAACAGTTGCAATTGTGCAAAGTGGATCACCATTGTAATAATAATCTAGCATTTGAGCAATTACTTCTGTATCTGTTTCAGACTTGAATTCATATCCTTTTTTAATTAATTTTTCCTTTAATTTAGCATAATTCTCTATAATACCATTATGAACTACTGCAATTGTGCCATTTGCGTTTAAATGTGGGTGAGAATTTAAATCTGATGGTTCACCATGAGTTGCCCACCTTGTATGGCCTATTCCAAGGTGACCTTTAAGGGTTTCCCCACCGTGGGTAAGTTGATTTAAAACTTCTAACTTACCTTTTGATTTAGTCATAAATATCTCATCATCATTTAAAACAGCCATTCCTGCTGAATCATAACCTCTATACTCTAACTTAGATAACCCATCTAATAAGATAGGTGCTGCCTCTTCCTTACCTATATATCCGACAATTCCGCACATAATCTCCTCCAAAATAATAATTTTTAAGTATCTTTTTCTGCATCTTTTCAAAACTTACAGAAAAAATCATAGAAATCTTTTGTTTAAAAATCATCTTATTTTGTTTTTATTTTGATAAACAAAAACAATTTATTATAATGTATTTTTGTGTATTATTACTGAACTTAATTATTTATTTAACGTTGTATAAAGACTTTTTCCTACTAGTTTTATTTAATATACATCTTATTTTTCTTCAGTTTCCTCTTTTACAAATAGGCTTTCTTCTTCAGATAAATCTGCATTTACTAATAAATCCGGTCTGTTCTTAGCAGTTCTAATGATGGATTGTTCTCTTCTCCACTTTTCAATATTTGCATGGTGACCTGACATCAATACTTCCGGTACTCTTTTATCATGCCATACTTCAGGTCTTGAATATTGAGGATACTCAAGAAGATTATTATTAAAACTTTCAAATTCAGTGGAACTATCATTATGAAGTACACCTGGAATTAATCTACTTATAGCATCAATCATTGAAAGAGCCGGTAACTCTCCACCAGTTAAAACAAAGTCACCTAAAGATACATAATCTGTAACAACTTCTTCTAAAACTCTTTCATCAATTCCCTCATAATGACCACATAAAAAAATCAGCTCTTCTTCACTAGCAAATTCTTCTGCCATCTTTTGATTAAAAGTCTTTCCAAGAGGTGACATAAATACAGTTCTTACTTTTTTAGACTTGCACTTATGGGTAATAGCTTTATGACACTGAAAAACCGGTTCAGCTTGCATAAGCATACCTGCTCCACCACCATAAGGATAATCATCCACGCTTTGATGTTTATTAAAAGCATAATCTCTTATATTAACTGCTTCTATATTCATATAACCTTTTTCAATAGCTCTTCCAGAAATACTAGTTTTAACTACATCTTCAATCATTTCCGGAAACAACGTCATTACATAAAAATCCAAAATTTTCTCCAATTCAAAATAATATAATTTTCTATTATAATAATCATTTTCTATATAAAATTCTTTTGTATATGCTAAAAATTTTTACACTAATAACTTATAAGCAATTTTATATTATAATAGCTTTAAATCAATCCTTCTAGCAAATGTATTTTCATAGTTTTTTCTTCTATATCAACATTTAAAATACACTCCTTTATTGCAGGTACAAGTACTTCACCATAGTTTAAAGAACTAATAATATATACATCATTTGCACCTGTGGTGATTATATCTTTTATAGTGCCAAACTCCTTATCATCCTCGTCAAATACAGTAATACCAATTAAATCAGCAATATAATATTCATCAACAGATAGTGGCACTGCATCAATTCTATCAACCCACAAGTCACACTTTCTGTATTTTTCAATTTCATTAATGTTATTAAATTCTTTAAAGGAAATAATTACTTCATTTTTAAAGAATTTTACTCCATTTATTTCAAGAGGATTTAGTTCCCCTTTAAAGTCTAAATATACTTTTTTCAATTTTTTAAATCTATTAATATCATCAGTTAAAGGGTAAACTTTTACTTCCCCTTTTATTCCATGAGGTCTAATAATCTGACCTACTCTTAGCTTTTCTTCCATATATTTACCTACATAATCTTCATATTAAGCACGAAAACTCCAAATTCAATAATGCTTCTTTAACACTTTTAAATTTAACGCTTTCCATTTTTCTTTAAATAACCATCTATTCTTTTTCAAAATAAAAAGTCATTATAAAACAATAAGTGCAGACATAGATACATCTACATCTGCACTTATACCAAATTAATCTAAAATATCTACTGATACTTTAATATTATCTTTTATAGCTGCAGCTTTTACAACAGAACGTATAGCCTTAGCAATACGGCCCTTTTTACCAATGACCTTACCCATGTCTTCTTGTGCAACACGGACTTCAACAACAATCTGATCATCTTCTTGCTTCTCATTGATTTCTACAGCATCCTGATTATCAACTAGAGATTTTACAATAACTTCAACTAATTCTTTCATTCGTGCCTCCTTTAGCATTTAAATTGCAAAAGTTATCCGAAATTATTTTTCAATTCCAGCGGCTTTTAAAAGTTTACCTACAGTTTCAGTTGGTTTTGCTCCATTTGCTAACCATTTTTTAGCTGCTTCTTCATCAACTTTGATAGCACTTGGATTTTGATTAGGATCATAAGTTCCGATTTCCTCAATGTTTTTTCCATCACGAGGGCTTCTTGCATCTGCAACTACGATTCTATAGAAAGGTGCTTTCTTTTTACCCATTCTTTTAAGTCTAATTTTTACTGCCATTTTAAATTACCTCCAAAATAATATGTTTTAATTTATGTAAAATGTATATAACATTTGACAAACTAATTTAAATAATCACTTTTTAATAATGACTATATCTTCTGTTAAAAAGGTAGTTTCATACCACCCATACCACCAAATCCAGGGAATCCACCTTTTCTTTTGCCACCTCTACCCATGGTTTTCATCATCTTTCTCATCTGGTCAAATTGCTTAACCATACGATTTACTTCGCTTACTTCTACTCCTGCACCCTTAGCAATTCTATATTTTCTTTGAGGGTTTAATAAATCAGGATTTTCCCTTTCAGCTTTAGTCATAGAATGAATTATTGCTGTAGTTCTATTTAAACTTTTCTCTGCCTGGGCTGCTTGCTCGTCAGACAAACCACCTTTACCCATACCCATTCCAGGAAGCATAGACATAAGACTTTGAAGTCCGCCCATTTTATTCATCTGTGTTGTACTTTCTAGATAATCATTAAAATCAAAAGTTGCTTTTTTAAGCTTTTTACTTAAATCTTTAGCTTTCTCTTCGTCAATAACAGATTCAGCCTTTTCTATAAGGCTTAGTACATCCCCCATACCTAAAATACGAGAAGCCATTCTATCCGGATAAAATTGTTCAATATCTGTAAGCTTTTCTCCATTGCTAATAAAGAGAATTGGTTTACCGGTAACGGCTTTAACTGAAAGTGCCGCTCCACCTCTTGTGTCACCATCTAACTTAGTCATGATAACGCCGTCAATTCCAACTTTTTCTGCAAATTCTTTGGAAACATTAACAGCATCCTGACCAGTCATAGCATCTACAACTAAAAGAGTTTGATGAACATCAATGTTTTTCTTTATATTCTCTAACTCATCCATCATATCTGTATCAATATGCAAACGACCGGCTGTATCTAGAATAACCATTTTGTTTCCATTTTTAGAAGCATGAGAAACTGCTGCCTTAGCTATATCTACAGGGTTATTATCACCCATAGAGAAGAACCCCACTCCAACTTTTTCCGCATTTATCTCTAATTGCTTTATAGCTGCCGGACGATATATATCTGCTGCAACAAGTAATGGATTCTTACCTTTATTTTTAAATAGAGACGCTAATTTAGCTGCTGCCGTAGTTTTACCGGCACCTTGAAGACCAACAAGCATTACAACTGTAATCTCTTGTCCCGGTTTAAATGATAACTCAGTAGTATCAGAGCCCATCAAAGCCGTAAGCTCTTCGTTAACAATCTTAACCACCATCTGACCTGGATTTAATCCATTAAGTACATCGGTTCCTATAGCTCTTTCTTTAACTTTATTTATAAAGTCTTTTACTATCTTAAAATTAACATCTGCAGAAAGTAAAGCTCTTTTTATCTCTTTTAAAGCTTCATTAACATCATCTTCAGTCAAACGACCTTTTCCACGAAGCTTTTTAAATATATCTTGCATTTTGTCTGTAAGACTTTCAAATGCCATAAATACCACCTTTTGTTTATGAATTATAGTTCTTCTAAAATATCTTTAGTTAAACCTTCTATTTTATCTAATTCACTTTTTATCTTTTTATCTTTTTTTATTTCATTTGATTTATTTATATTTTGAATTACTTTATCAATATCTGAAACCTTAAGTTTTACATTCTGAAATCTTGAAATAAGTCCAAGCTTTTCCTCATACTCTTCAAGGATTTTAGTACACCTTTTAATTAAATCATGTACACCCTGTCTCGAAATACCTAACTCTTCACTTATCTCACTTATGGATAAATCATCTAATATATATTCTGAATATACATCTTTTTGATGATCCGTAAGTAATTCACCATAAAAATCAAATAATAATGTCTGCTTATATACATCTTTCATTTCATCACCTTTGAAA
>JAISGP010000024.1 GCA_031263035.1 Lachnospiraceae bacterium
ATTGAGAACACAAATGGAATTTACATCTTATGTAAAACCACAGCGAAGGTATTCAGCGTATTCAATAATAGAATCGGATGATAGCGTCTCTAATTTTGATAGTTTTGCTCAATATGTAGAATGGCGAGATAGAAATGGAAACACATGTTTAGATGGTAAACGAATATTTCCGATAAGAAGTACTAATGGTTTAGTTCCTTATATTAAAATTGTTGTAAATGGAAAAGAGGAAACAGTTCCTTTATTAGAAAATTATACATTGGGATCTACGGGTAATCAGAATATAAAATGGAGAATAATAAAAATGGATGACCAAAGTGAGGATTTTTCTAGTAGAGATACTGTTCGAATAACATGTCCGGTAAGAATCGTAAGAATTGCTAGGGTGAAAATTGGCGAGGATGAAAAATATCAAGAAATAGGTAAAGCTTTTTCGCTTCCTAGAACTGAAGAGGATTATGAATGGAAAGATGATAAAGGAAGAATATACCATGGTGGAGCACTTATTGAACAATTAGCAGAACCAATGGAATTTAATAAAGTCTTGAAAGGACATGAAGCTTTGCAACCAGAACCAGAGTCAGAACAAAGACAAAAATCTATTAGCGGTGCAGAGGAAACGGCAAAGCAAGCTGCTGACTTAGCGGCTATATTTGCTATGGATTCTTTAGGTACTTACATACCATTGAGCATAATGTCTAAAATTATGACGACTGTAAGTGAATTTGAAGTAAGACAAGCAGAACAGATGCGACAAGCTATGCAAATTATAAAAGATGGAAACTATTATAGGAATGAAACAAACGAAATGATAAAACAGAAGATGATTAGAGCATTGCCGCAAGAAATAGCGGAAGAATTTGCAAATAGCTTGTCAGAAACTGAAGAGTCAATGAATGATGTGGCGATGTTATATAATCTACAAGATGGGAAAATACATGTAAATTACACAATTTTAAGAGCATTATTTTTTAATACAAATGGAACAATAAAAAATGCCGATTTACTTGAAATATTTGCAAGACACGAGTTAAGGCATAAGGATTATGCACAATCGAAGAATCCACTTAAAGTTTTAATTCATAGTATTCCAAAATTAGAAGAATTTATTGTGTCAATTGGAGATGTATATGATTTTATGTCATTGCATCCAAATTTAGGAACACTGGAAATGGGTTATGAAAATGCTATAAAATTTATATTGTCAAATACTTCGTATATACAAGTAGCTGGAAGACTAGGTGAAGAAATAGCATCAATTATAGCTAAAGGACAGACTAAAATATATTATAAAGCTGTAGAAGAAGCTGTAATAGAATTAGTAGCACCGATGTATGTTGAAAATCCTGAAATGTTTGACATTAGAGATGAAAAAAAGCGTTTGAGAATAATAGCAGTGGATGGGTATAATGCCAGTGGGATAAATAATATAAAGCGTAAAGAAGAGGCAAAAGAGCTGGCTATGAAGCAAGCTCAGATTCTAAAAGCGAATGGGTATTCAAGTACCGTGTTAGATCATGTTCCTTTAAATGCAGACGTAACGGCATATTATAAACTACCAGTAAATGTATCATTTAACGTAAATGGAATTAATTTAGTTTATGATGCATATATAAGGGAAATAGATGGCATACATGTAATAGGATTAAAATTGAAGAATAATATCAGTTCAGAACTTGATACAGCACAGAATTTTGGTAGGGCAGTATTGTCCTTTGCTCGAGATGTTAATACAAACAGCATAATAAGAAACACTTTAAATACAATAAGTGAAAGAGCAGCTAGTATGTACGGGATAATAACTAATATGAAGGTAAGTCCAACTGGAGTGGCAATGATAGACTTTGTAGATTTAACAGATAACAGAGAGATAATAAGGCCAGAAAAATTATATAGTGCTACAGACTCAGAAAAAGAAGGTACAGATGATGCTGAACTAAACGCAAGTGATTTAAATGGAGTGTATGTAGTAAATGATTTAGAAATATCAATGCAGGAATTGGCAACTATTGATCAAGATATAAAAGCACAAGAGATGTATAAATTAGATGAGCCTGAGAAGTATTATGAGATAAGAACATCCATAGAGAAGTTAGCGGATAATGAGTTTGTAAAGCAAGCAGCAAAAGTAAAAATGTCTCAAGGAGCTACAGCTATAATCTTAGATATAGGGACTGATATAGATATAAGCGATGAAACGAATATTAAAAGATTAATTGTAGCTATTAACGGAATACATATTTTAGGGTTAAAAGCGACATTAAAAATAGACTTATCAAAAATAATAGGTAGATATGAAGAAGTGTTTAACAAATTATTTGAAATAGGATTTGATGGAATAAGTGCAGAGTGCCGTCAAGTAAATGATGTACGGGAATTAAAGATAGCGTTAGAAGAATTGGAGAAAGCATCAAATGCTCACGCGATAAATGCAAGAAATACAGTGCGTTTGCAGAATGAAAATATAAAAAAAGAATTAGTTGAAAGCATAGGAACAGTAATAGATGAGTATAATATATTGTTTATAACAGATATAAATCCAAATACAGCAGAAGTGTTATTAGATGAGCAAAAAGAAATAAATGCGTTAAAAATAGGTTATAAACGAGGAAGAAGATTATTAGAAATTGGCGTGGAAGTAAATATAGAAAATATGACGGTATTTAAAGAAATAATAACAAAAGAGGCAAAAATTGTAAGTGCTGGAGAGATAAGAAGTGCGATGTTAGAATCTGGAGTAAATGGAGAAATAAGCAGACATATAGGCAAAATACTAAATGGAATAGATGATGAAAAAGTAGGTGTAGAAGAGGTAGTAGAAGCCATAGGGTTTATAAGGGGAGTATTAGAAACGAATTTAGTCGGTAAATATATAGACGCGTTTGGATTTAGTGTTAAAGTATATAACATGAATGAAGTGTCGGATAGAGAGGCTTTGGGAATATTGCTTATTAAGTTGTTTGTAACAGATGAGAAAATATTTGAAACTAAAGAAAAATTAAGAGAATACTTTAGAGAAAAAGAAGAACTGTTATTAAAAAGAGAAGAAGCACAAAAAACTATGATTGAACATAAAGAAGAAATGATAAAATACATAAATGAAATAGAATTGGATAATGAAAAAGAAGGAAAAATAGCAGAAGAAAGAGAAAATATACAAGAATTGTCATTAAGTTTGGTAGTGATAAATAATTCGCTAAATAAATTGTCGTTTGATAGAATACTGGATGAAGCTAAGAAGAGAGTAAAGCCATCTGTAAACGCTATAA
>JAISGP010000045.1 GCA_031263035.1 Lachnospiraceae bacterium
ATAAATCATCTAATATATATTCTGAATATACATCTTTTTGATGATCCGTAAGTAATTCACCATAAAAATCAAATAATAATGTCTGCTTATATACATCTTTCATTTCATCACCTTTGAAAAAATACTACATAAAAAAAGAGCTGTCAAGTATTTACTCTTGACAGCCTAATCTTTTTAATAAAACCAATCTTTTTCTTTTACTCTCTTACCATGACGATAGTACACCCTTGGAACTCTTTTGCTAATATCGCAAACAAATTCATAATTAAACCTTCCGGATAAATCTGACAATTCGGAGGCAGCTAAATGAGTCCCCTCACTATCACCAACTAAATCAACCTCATCTCCAACTTTAATCTGTTCTAAATCTGTAACATCCACCATGAATTGGTCCATACAAACTCTTCCAAGAATTTTACATTTCTTACCATGAATAAGAACAAATCCCTTATTAGATAAACTACGTGGGTATCCGTCAGCATATCCTACCGGAATAGTTGCTATTTTCATATGTTTATCTGCTGTAAAAGTTGCTCCATAACTAACTGTAGTTCCAGCCTCTACTTCTTTTACAAATATCACATGACTATACCAAGAAAGAGCCGGTATAAGGGATACATTCTCTTTATGAACCTCCTCTGATGGATATAAACCATATCCAGCTATTCCTGCTCGAAGTAAATCAAGATGAGATTCATAAACATCAATAATACCGGCGCTATTTGCCTCATGGTAATATTGTAATTTTAGTCCTCTCTTATCAAGCCATTCCTTCATCTGTCCATATTTTTTCATCTGATTATTAGTAAAAGTTTTATCTGTTTCATCTGCTTTTGCAAAATGAGTAAACATACCTTCAATAGATATATTTGGTAACTTAGATATGGTCACAATAGTATCTGCATTTTCCTCATTTACTAAAAATCCAATTCTTCCCATTCCTGTATCTATTTTTATATGAATATATGCTTTTTTATTTAGCCTTGTTGCAATATCAGAAATTGCTTCAGCATGGCTTTTCATATAACATGTTAGCCTTATATCATTTGCAATAGCATCTTCCAACTGGTCCCCAAAAACATAACCTAAAACTAAAATAGGCTTTTTAACTCCGGCTTTTCTAAGTACTATAGCCTCATCTAAAGTGGCTACTGCAAATCCCCATAAGTAGTCTTTATTCTCCAGAATTTCTGCAATCTCCACAGATCCATGACCATAACCGTCTGCTTTAATAACACCAATTAATTTACCGTTACCATGTACATTTTTATAAAGATTGTCATAATTACTTTCGATAGCATCTAAGTCTATCTTTGCAAATGTCCTATTATATTCCTTCATAACTCCCTCCAAAGTACCAAAATTCACATAGAAATCCCTGTTTTTCTAGTTTTTGTAAATTATCTTATTTTCGCTAAACTTTTTTACTAAAATAAAGTTATAGCTAAAAATCTAGCCTTTCTCTCATCACGTTAGGTATATTGCAAATAATATCTCTAGCTAATACGCTATATTCTCCAAGTGTTGACCTGGCAAAATCTCCTGCTTTTCCATGAACAAATACTCCTAGCTTACTTCCATCAAAAGTAGACAATCCACCTGCAATTAATCCGCCAATCACTCCAGATAATACATCTCCAGATCCACCTTTTGCCATAGAAGAATTCCCTGTATTATTCTCATATAGCTGATGACCTGCTTGATAGACTAAAGTCTGATGAGATTTCAAAACTATGGTTCCATTATACTCTTTTTCCAACAAAGAAACAGCTTGTTTTTTATTAGGTATTATATTGTCAATATCCGTATTTAAAAGTCTTGATGCTTCCATTAAATGAGGTGTTAATACCCAATTATCCTTTGTTAAACCTTTTAATGAATTCAAATGCTCCTGTGCAAGAATATTAAGTCCATCAGCATCTATTACAATCGGCTTATTACCAATATTTTTCAAAGTAGAAATAATGATTTCATTTGCTATAGTACTTGTAGATAACCCTGGACCAATAATCACTACTGACGCCCACTTTATATTCTCTAATAATTCTTTTTCATTAAAATCTGTATATGCCTCAACTATAGCTTCAGGTATTAAAACCTGAAGTGGTATCCTATTGTCCTCATGAGTATAGATTTTCACTAAACCTGCTCCAACACTATAAGCTGCTCTTGAAGCTAAATAAGCAGCTCCACTCATACCTTTGCTTCCGGCTATACATAGAACCTTTCCATAGTCACCTTTATTTGATTCTTCAAATCTTTTTGGATACAACTCTCTCATATAATTCTCCAACTGTAAAAGTCTTTAACATCTACAAACATCCTTCAAAATCTTGCTTTTGAATTGCTCTCATAAAATTCTCCAACTGTAAAAGCCTCTAACCCTCTACGAGTTAGAGGCTTAATACCCCATTTCAAATGTTATACAAAATTACAATATACTACTTATCTGCTTTTATATGCATCTTTCTTATATTCGCCCTTATTTTGATTTAAATCATAAGATAATCTCATAAGACTTTCAGATAAATGTACATTTTCAACGATTACATCTCTTGGAACTTCTAAGTCTAAATGAGCGAAATTCCAAATAGCTTTAACGCCATTTTCTACAAGTAAATCAGCAACTTCTTCTGCTGCATCTTTAGGAATAGCAAGAGTAGCAATATCTACTTGATTTTCTTTAAGGAATGCGCCTAAGTCATCCATAGCTTTAATTGTAATATCGCCAACCTTAGTTCCTACAACCTTTGGATCTTTATCAAACATTGCTGTAAAAGTAAAACCTCTTTTACCAAATGATTTGTAATTAGCAAGTGCTTGACCAAGATGTCCGCTTCCAATAATGATTACATTATGGTTTTGCTCAAGACCTAAAATCTTTCCAATTTCAGTGTAAAGGAATTTAACATTATATCCATATCCTTGTTGTCCGAAACCACCAAAATTATTTAAATCTTGTCTGATTTGAGAAGCTGTAACTTTCATCATTTGACTAAGTTCATGAGATGAAATACGTTCAACCTCCACATCTTCTTCTAATAATTGTCCAAGGTATCTATAGTATCTTGGAAGCCTTCTAATTACTGCTTGAGAAATATTCTTTTCTACCATCATAACACACTTTCTCCTCTCTAAAATATTTTCTTGATAATATTATAATAAAGACTTTGTAGAATGTCAAACAAATTACTGTTTATCCTGACAAAAATATGTTTTAATTTTAAAACATATGGCTATTCTTATTGAATTTGAGAAAAATATAGCAATATTTTTGTATATATTAACTATATTTCTTATGTTTTTTTGTTTTTAGGACAAATTTAGGATATAATATTATATTGAATTTTCATTTGCAAATAATATTTTACTCGGAGGAATTCATGATTCTATCAGGACATAACATCACAAAAGAATTTGGAGACAATTTAATATTAAATAATTGTTCATTTAATATAGATAAGGGTGAAAAAACAGCTTTAGTAGGAATAAATGGAGCCGGAAAAACTACTCTCCTTAAAATCATTATGGGAGAAATGAAACCGGATAATGGAGAAGTCATCTTATCGTCGGATGCCAATATAGGTTATTTAGCACAACAGCAAAATATAGACTCAGAAAATACCATTTTAGATGAATTGCTTTTATCAAAAAAAGATATTATTGATTTAGAGAAACGAATTCAAGATTTAGAAAAAGAAATCGCCTCTAATCCATCTAACGAAGCTCTTTTAAATACTTATAATACCTTAAGAACAAAATTTGAAATGGAAAATGGATATGCTTATAGAAGTGAAATCATAGGGATTTTAAAAGGTTTAGGCTTTGACGAAAGTGATTTTAATCAAAAAATCAGCACACTGTCCGGAGGACAGAAAACTCGAGTTGCCCTAGGAAAACAACTGGTGATTAAACCAAGTGTACTAATACTTGATGAGCCAACCAATCATTTAGATATAAATTCAATTTCATGGCTAGAAACATATTTAAAAACTTATAACAATGCGGTACTTCTTGTATCTCATGATAGATACTTTTTAAATAAGATTGTAACTAAAATTTTTGATTTAGAAAATGGTTCTTTAACTACTTATATTGGTAATTATACTGAATTTACCGAAAAAAAAGACATAATAAAACGAAGTGAAGAAAAAGCATTTCAAAAACAGCAACAAAATATTGAACATCAAAAAGCTGTAATTGAAAAACTCCGTTCCTTTAATCGAGAAAAGTCAATAAAACGAGCAGATTCAAGACAAAAAATGTTAGATAAAATTGATGTTATTAAAAAGCCTACTTCTTTACATCAAGACATGAAAATCAATTTAAAACCTAGAATTACATCTGGTAATGATGTCTTAACCGTAGAAAACCTTTCAAAATCCTTCGATAATCTTTCCTTATTTGAAAATGTTAATTTCCAAATAAAAAGAGGCGAACACGTTGCTATAATAGGGGAAAATGGAACAGGAAAAACTACCCTTCTAAAAATTCTTAATCAATTAACAGAACCAACTGGTGGAAGTTTCTCTCTGGGAACTAATGTTGAGTTAGGTTATTATGATCAAGAACACAATGTACTAGACATGGATAAAACTATATTTCAGGAAATATCAGATGATTATCCAAAACTTACCAACACAAAAATTCGAAATGTACTGGCAGCTTTTCTATTTACAAATGATGAAGTATATAAAACCATTAAAGACTTAAGTGGCGGTGAAAAAGGACGAGTTTCTCTTGCCAAACTTATGCTTTCTAATGCTAATTTTTTAATATTAGATGAGCCTACAAACCACCTTGATATGGTTTCTAAAGAAATACTGGAAAATGCCATAAACAGCTATGAAGGAACTATATTATATGTATCTCATGATAGATACTTTATAAATCAAACTGCCACTAAAATACTAGAATTATATAATAAACACTTTTATAAATTCATTGGCAATTATGATTATTACTTAGAAAAACTTGAAGATGTTCATAAAAAAGAGAAAAAAATAGAAAACATTAGCGAAAAATCTAACTCTTCTAATTCATCTTCTAAACTTTCTTGGCAAGAACAAAAAGAACTAGATGCCAAAAAAAGAAAAAAACAAAATGACCTTAAGAAATATGAAAAATTAATTTCTGAAACTGAAGAAAGAATTGTTGAAATTGATAATGAACTTACTCTTCCGGAAGTCTATAGTAACAGTGCAAAATGTGGTAAACTCGCTAAAGAAAAAGAAGAGGCAGAGAATAAACTATTAGAATATATGGAAGAATACGAAGAGTTGGAAAGTTCTTTAGAATAAGATACCTTCTGAGCTATTTATCAAATCTTCCGGTTTTAGTTTAATTTGATATCCACGTTTTCCGGCACTAATATACACATACTCATGATTAAGTACATCTTTATCTATAAAAGTTTTGAAATGTTTCTTCATACCTATTGGAGAACAACCACCTTTCATGTAGCCTGTTATCTTAAGAATATCGGCTACATGAATCATCTCAATACTTTTTTCATTTGCAATCTTCGCTATATCTTTTAAATTCAACTCTTTTTCAGATGGAATTACAAAAACATAATTAGTTTTACTATGAGAGGTGGTTACTAATGTTTTATAGATTACATCTTCCTTCACGCCTAAAACCTGTGCCATCTCCTTACCACTAACGAATTCATCCCCTGTACCAGATACAATTAATTCATAATTGATTTTCATTTTATCTAGTATTCTACATGCATTTGTTTTTATATTTTTAGCCATATTTATTCTCCCGCTTAAACCTATTACTCGATTAAATCTTTTACAACTTCTCCTGCAATTATAAGTCCACTTACTGCCGGACAAAAAGCAGTACTTCCTGGTACCACTCTTTTATTTGAAGGTTCATCTGTAAAATCAGGTACTATAGGCTTTTCATCTGAGAAAACAACCTTAAGTTTCTTAATTCCTCTTTTTTTTAACTCTCTTCTCATAACCTTAGCTAATGGATCCATAGTTGTTTTATAAATATCTGCAACCTTAAATCTTGATGCATCTAACTTATTTCCGGCACCCATAGCAGAAATAATAGGTACATTTTCACTATTTGCCTTCATAATCAATTCAATTTTACCTGTTACTGTATCTATAGCATCAACAACATAATTGTATTTATCAAAATCAAAGGCATCAGAATTTTCCGGAAGAAAAAATGTTGTATACTTCTTTACGTTACATTCAGGATTAATATCTAAAATTCTCTCTTCCATTACATCTACTTTATTTTTTCCTACAGTACTTCTAGTGGCTATAATCTGTCTATTTAAATTAGTTAAAGCCACCTGATCATTATCAATAATATCAATGTTACCTACTCCACTTCGCACAAGAGCCTCAATAACAAATCCTCCTACTCCACCTACCCCAAAAACTGCAACTCGGGAGTTATGGAGCTTTTCCATATTATCTTGTCCAATTAAAATTGTAGTTCTATTGTATTGATCCATATAATTCTCCAAAAAAATATTTATACTTTTATTTACTTCTAATTGCTTAAACCTGGTAATTACTTGCAAATTTTATATTAATAATCATATAAAATAATTCTATTAATAAGCACAATAAATCTTGTCTGTATAACCTTGACTTAATATACTATCTAATAATATACACTTCATCTATTATATTTTAAATCTACTAAAAATAAAAGTACTTAGACCTCAAAACTTGTTTTGTAAGTCTAAGTACTTTATTTTGTTAGATTAAAACTTAATTTAAATTTTACAGATAAAATATTAAAAATTCGCTTTAACAAAAAGTGTATCTTCTGGAGTTTTATCAAGAACTACTTCTTTCCACTCATCCTGTGGAACATCTTCAACTGAAACAGATACATATTTCTCTTCTGTACCAAGCTCTTTCATTAAAGTTTCCTTAAGCTTTATAGCCAAGTTCTTCTTTGCTTCTTCATCTCTACCTGGATACATCTTTACACTAATATGTGGCATAATACAATTCCTCCTTTTTTCGAAATAATGTTTAATAACTAACATTATTTTTCTTAATCTACAGTACATTATACACCTATTTCTAACTCTCTACAATTGCTTTAACGGCTCTTATAATAGTACCTCTAAAACCATCCTCTTCAAGAGAATTTACTCCTCTAATTGTAGTTCCACCTGGACTTGTTACTAGGTCTTTTAATTCCCCTGGATGCTTTCTACTTTCATTTCGAAGCTTACCACTTCCCACAAGCATTTGTGCTGCTAAAGAATAGGCTTCATTTCTCGTAAGTCCATATGTAACACCTGCATCTCCTAAAGCCTCAATAAACATATCTGCAAATGCCGGAGCACAACCGGAAATAACAGTTGCAACCTCCAAAAGGTTTGTATCAAAAAATTGAAGTAATGCGATTTTACTAAATAAATCTTTAAATAAGCCAAACTCTTCATCAGATAAATTGTGTTTCTTCTCACATACAAATATCCCCTCTCCTACGGCAACAGGAGTATTAGGAATAGTACTAATGTGATGAATATTTAAACCAGTAAATAATTGTTCATACTCCTCAAAGAAGTATCTACTAACAACAGAAACAACTAACTTACCTTGAAGTTGCTCTTTAATAGGATTAAGAGTTTCTTCTATTACACTAGGAATTACAGCTATAATTATAATATCCGCTTTATCAGCCACCTCTTCATTTGATGTAGCAGCAACAATACCTAAATTATCAGCTTTTTTATTTAATTTATTTAAATCTCTCCCACTAGCAATAATCTTATTTGAAGATATACCTGCACCAATAAAACCCTCTGCAATAGCAGTACCCATATTACCTAAACCAATAATACCTATAATCTTATCACTCAAAACAAACCCTCCTAATATTTTATCACATCAGTACTCATCCGTTACTAATATAAGTTTATAAATGCTATAATATCACATACTACTAGTATTTTCCACCTTTCATATCCCCATTCTTAATATGTAGAAATTCACGTCAACTATAATGAATAACTATTTTTTTAATATATTAATATATAAAGCCTAAATATATAACTCTCTTTTATTTTCAATACTCATCATTACAAAAAAGAGAACCATATAAAAATACGGTTCCCTTAATATATTTATACATACCAAATATAAAATTATATAACCCAAGTGACTATTCTACATAGCCTGCCTCTTTTAATATCTCATGTGCTTTATCATAATTAGCATCTGACATTAACACAACTGGTCCTGTACATCCCATTCCAGAATCAGCATATATTCCAGCCTTCCATAATGCTTTTACAGCATCTTCAAGGTCAAGAACATCAATACCTGCAATCTGAGAAGTTGTAGGCTCACTTGGTGGAGCAACTACTTCTTCTTCAACAGCGGTAGTTTTATTTGCAGCAGCTTTTCTAGCAGCAAGAATTTCATCAAGACCTGCTTTTTTAGCTTTTGCAAATTCATCTTTAGCTACATCAAATACCTTACCGCGAACAAGCTGGGCGGCATATTTGATTGCACCAGCTATAAGTGGTGCACCAGAAGCACGAGATACAATCATAACTAGCTTGTCATATCCTTCACCAATTCCAGGACCATAACCATATCCTGAAGATTCAAAGCTTCCGCCTGTAGTAAATGAACTTAACATTTTTATAAGAATATTACCTGTAAGTGAATCACAAACCATAATATCAGGGCTTCCTTGAAGAACATCGTTACCTCTCATAACTGCTCCACCGTCAGCTCTTGCACTTTCAGCAAATGTTATATCGTATCCACCTTCTTTAAGTTGTTTAAGAGCCATCTCTGTTTGACGACTTCCATCAACATTTAAGATTCCCACAGTTGGATCAGCGATACCACAAGCCTTTGCAGTAATAATTCCATAAATTGTATTTTTAATCATTCCCTCAATACGATCTGTGCTAGATGTACCTGTTGTATTTGCAACAAACATCTCACGACCTTTAGCTGGAGTAATAGCACGTCCCACGGTGCTAACTCCGATAGGGAATGGGAAGTGCATTGTAACTGCACCATCAACCTCTTTATTGTTTAACATCTCTTCCATCTTTTTGTGGCCTTCTTCATCATCTGCCACTTTGATGGTTGTAACACCTTCATGCTCTAAAGTACCAATATAGTAAACATCTACGCCACTTTTAGCTGCATCTACAGCAGCTGCCATAGCGTTTTCTTCCCCATGTTCTGAACCCATACCAGTTAAAGCAATTTTAGGTCTTTTACCAAAACTACCAGTTTCAAGACCAACCGCCATGTCTTGGAAAGTTTCGGCAATTATTCTTTCAACACTTTTTGCCATCTTCATTCGCCTCCTATTATTCTGCCATTAATGTGCTGGCGAAATCTTTCATAGCTTTTGCGATTAATCCTTTAACTTCTTCTTCTGAAACTCCTGAATCATTGCTGTCAGCAGCTGTATTACCATGAATTAAGAATGATACACCATCAAATAAGTTAGTCATACGTCCAAGGAAAAGTGAACCTTTACCAATAATCATAGTATTTTTGAAATCACCGTTTAAGATACCCTCACATGCAAATCCAATAAATGGAACTCCTGATGGAATATGTCCTTGAGTTGGAGCCCAACCTTTAAGACCATGTTTAACTGGGAATTCTTTAAGTTCTGCTTTTTCCATATCTCCACTCTTAACTGCAAGAGCACCAATCATCTTGTAGTTAGCAAGAGGAACATCACCGGCACCTGCTGGAACTGTAATGTCTGGATTCTGCATTTCTGGAGAATAATAATCTACATCTGTAATCTTCATGCCGGCTCTCTTAAGAGGCTCAGCAACAAGGCTACCAATAACAGCTTGAGGAGCTGAACCAGTACCTACTGTATGACGTCCAAGCATAGATAAATCAATTTCAGGAGATACGTTGTCGTTTTCTGTAATAACTACTGCAAATCCACCAAGACAATCTTCTAAGATAGGAAGACCTTTTTTGATATGGTCCTTACCATTCATACCAAGTTTAGCTGTACATCCACCAGATGTAACAACAACTGTTTTATATGCACCAGAAGCAACAAGAGCAGCTGCTTCAATTACTGCATGAGTTGGAGCTGCACAGAAACCTCTTGCATCAGAACCTGAAGCAGAAGATAAACCAGCAATTTCAGCTGCAGCCTTAGCAAAGTTACCACCACCACGTTGATTCATATCACCGCAAGCTTCCTCTGCACAGTCAATAACATATTCAACATCAGCTTTTTCAATTCCCGCATTACGTACTGCATAAAGAAGAGCTAAAACTGAAGAAGCTTTACTCATTAAGTTTTCATGCATAACATGAGCACTTAAGTTTTGGTCAATATCATGTGCTTTCTTTACACAACCTACAAGGTCATGTCCAAAGTATAAACCTTCAGCACCTTCATCATTAACTAAAGCTTGGATTTTCTCAATTTCAAATCCTTCATGTACTCTAGCAACAATATCTTCATCAATAATTGGGTTAGATGCAAATTTTTCTTTATGAGCAGCTACGAAATTCTTATCTAATTCAACAACTTCGAAACAATCTGAAGCTTGAACAAGAAGTAAGAATTCTTCTTCTGGCATAATTTCACCAAATTTACCAAATCTTGATGCACTTTCCATTTTCTTGTCATACCAAGGGAATTCAACATTTTCTAACTCCCAAGGAGTAACATTTCCAATGTATGTTTGGTTTGGATAATAACTAACTGCTTCTTCGTAAGAACGAAGATTTTTTGGTACTTCTTTTAAATACTCAGAATCTGGATTTACAACTTTCTCTGTTGTTTGAGTTGTTCCATTATAAAAAACCATATCAGGTGTGTGTACAAGTATATAACTAGCACCTTTAATTACACTATTCATGGGATTACTCCACCTTTCTCCTTGATTATTAAACTTTATTTTAATCAAATAATATTAATTATAATTGCAAATATTTATATAGATTATCCAACTAAATATCAAATCATAACATGTATAAGATAGTGTCAAGAAGTTTGTGTAAATAACAAATCTTCCTTATCCTTCAAGTTACTACTTAAACATGCTATTAAGTTCACTTTTACATTGATTAAATCCTTTATGTATTCTCGCTTAATATTTGCGATTATAATCACAGTAAAATGAGCATACGTATCTTTCAAGAG
>JAISGP010000047.1 GCA_031263035.1 Lachnospiraceae bacterium
TATTAAGCCAATTGTATTTCTACTATTATTTACTGTAATATTAAATGTATTTTTAACACGAGGCGGAGCTGTTTTATTTTCTTTTTCAATTTTTACAATTACAGAAAATGGATTACGAACTGCAGTATTTATGGGTGTTAGATTGATTTATTTAATTATGGGTTCATCCCTTATGACATTTACCACTTCGCCTAATCAGTTAACTGATGGAATGGAGGCTTTGCTTAAGCCCTTATCATATATCAAAGTTCCTGTTCATGAAATCGCAATGATGATGTCTATTGCACTTCGCTTTATTCCAATACTTCTTGAAGAAACTGACAAAATTATGAAGGCACAGATTGCTAGAGGAGCAGATATGGAGTCTGGTAACCTTATTCATAGAATAAAAGCTATGATTCCAATTTTAGTACCTCTTTTTGTTTCTGCCTTTAGACGTGCAAATGATCTTGCAATGGCTATGCAGGCTAGGTGTTATAATGGCGGAGAAGGACGAACGAAAATGAAGCCATTAATCTATAAAACCCGCGATTACATTGCATATGTAGTTGTAGTAGCATATCTAGTGACATGTATTCTTGTAGGAATTTTTGTGCATGTGAAGTTGTGGATTTTTTAAATAGATAATGTATAAAAAAATAAGTATTTAGTCACAATGACGGACTTCATTTCTACTTCTCGCACTCGCCTAGTAGGGGACGTTCTTAGCGAAACTCGCTACGCTCAGACAGTCGCCGAACGTCCCGGCATCGTGCTGCGAACTAACGAAATTAACGTCCTGTCATCTTAGACTAGATACTTATTTTTTTATTACTATCATTCATTTAAGAAATGGGAAAGGTAAACTTCAGTAGTTATGCTTAGAACAAAGTAAATACAGATTTGACTTGGAGTTTAAATATTTTTTCTATTGTTTATAAGATTGACAAGTTAAATGTCAGTGGTTATGCTTAAGGTAAAAGGAAAAATAGATTTTGAGATTAAGTAGTTTTATTATTATTTACTACTAAAAAAATGAAGTAAAACTGTAGAAATTACATTGGAGAAATGATAAATAATATGAGACGAATAAAACTAAAAGTTGCATATGATGGCACCAATTATGCAGGGTGGCAAATTCAAAAGAATGCCCTTACAATCGAAGAAATCCTAAATAAAACTATTTCTAAACTTACGGAAGAAGATATAGCGATAATTGGTGCAAGCCGAACTGATTCAGGGGTTCATGCCTTGGGCAATATTTGTGTGTTCGATACCAATTCAAAAATTGCAGCTGAAAAGTTTTCATTTGCACTGAATACCAAGTTGCCGGAAGATATAGTTATTGTGAGTTCGGAAGAAGTTGATGTTACCTGGCATCCAAGATATCAGCATAATATAATTAAATCCTATGAGTATAGAATATTTAATGGCAAATTTCCTAATCCCCTTAGAAATAGATATACTACCTTTGTATCATTTAATCTAGATGTTGAAAAGATGAAAGAAGCAGCTAAGTATATTATAGGGGAACATGATTTTAAAAGTTTCTGTAATATTAGAACCAATGCTAAGACAACAGTAAGAACAGTGACAGAATTAAGCATAGAAAAAGAAGAGAATGAGATAGTTCTTAGAATCTCGGGAAATGGTTTTCTTTATAATATGGTTAGGATTATTGCAGGGACTTTGATTAGGGTTGGTAGAGGCTTTTATGAACCTGAGCAAGTAAAAGAAATTATTGAAAGTAGACGTAGAAATGCCGCAGGTGTCACAGTTCCACCCAATGGACTTACTTTGTTAAAAATTGAGTATCCTAACTAGAAATTTGTGTTTAAATTTTTTTAATTTTTAGAATTATGAGAAGAGTTTTTTTAGATATGTCATGAAATTATTTCCTGAATATAATTATAAAGTGTTTTAGGTTTTTTGGGAAAATTCTTATAATAAAACCATGCCAATACAAATTAAAAATCAAGAGAAATTTGCAAATTATTTCAACTTTAGCAAAATGCACAAATGAAAAAATATCTAGACAAATTGTCGATTGATATAGAATGTTTCACAAAACTAAAAAGTGGCTAAAAATAAGGATTTGAGTAGTTTATCCACATTATCCACACTCTGAATAAAGAAATTTGTGGATTACTCACCCTAAAAATGCGAACGGTAGTTTTGTGATAAATGATAAAAATGATGAAATTCGCGAAAATGTATTGACAAAGCAAAATTCAAACTAAGAATTCAATTGAGTGCATTTTTCAGAAAATTGCATACATATCGGCATTTTCATGCAATTATAAAAGAACTATTAAGTGGTTTATTTTCATAATAATACTTATATAGTAATGATAAATAAATTATAATTTCGTAGTAGATTTTAAAACAATGGTATATTAAATTACAGCAAGTAATATTGAAATATAGCAGCCAAAATGGATAATAATATTATTTGCAACTAGCATTGCGAAAATGAAACAATCTATTGCTAGACATGATTATTATAATAAGACATAGTGAATTTACTAGTAGAATTAAAATAAAAAGAGGAGACTTAGCACTTGTGCTGCATCTCCTCTTTTAAAAATGATCCTATGTATTTTATTTCTGCACAATATTAATTATTCTTCCCGGAACATAGATTTCTTTTACGATATTTCCATTTAGCTTATCCCCTAAAGCTTCTTTACCTTTAGCGATAGCCGTATCTTTATCTATATCCTTAGCAATCTTAATAACAGTCTTAGTTTTTCCATTTATCTGAACGGCAATTTCTACTTCATCGTCAGTAAGCTTGCTTTCATCATATGTTGGCCAGCCAGCCTTAAAAACTGTGCCGGTATGTCCCATCTCTTGCCAAGCTTCTTCAGCGATATGTGGTGCAAATGGAGATAAAAGCACTGCAAATGTTGACATAGTTTCTTTATCAATACCGCCTGATTTTTTAGCAATATCAATAAGTTTATTATTGAACTCCATAAAACCAGAAATAACAGTATTTAAACTAAAGTCTTCAAGACGTTTGGTAATTGTATAAACCATACGATTTCTAGTCTTAATCATATCTTCATTTGCAGGAATATCTTTTTCCTTAGATTCTTGAAGAAGATTCCAGAAACGTTTAAGGAACTTAGAAACACCATCAATTCCTCTATCATCCCATTCAGCATCTAACTCCGGTGGTCCAACGAAAAGTTCATACATACGAAGAGAATCGCAACCATAATCACGAACTAAATCATCAGGAGAAACTACATTTCCTTTTGATTTGCTCATTTTAATACCATTTTTACCGGTAATCATTCCTTGATTGAAAAGCTTTGTAAAAGGCTCATCAAAATCAATTACACCAATATCATTTAAAAATTTAGTATAGAATCTTGAGTAAAGCAAGTGAAGAACAGCATGTTCAACTCCACCAATATACATATCTACTGGTAAGTATTCATCTGCCTTTTCTCTTGAAACTAATTCATCTGAGTTCTTGTTATCAACATAACGAAGGAAATACCATGATGAACCTGCCCATTGAGGCATTGTGTTAGTTTCTCTTTTTGAAGGACGACCGCAAATAGGACAAGTTGTGTTAACCCATTCATCAATTCCTGCAAGAGGAGATTCTCCGGTACCGGTTGGCTCATAATGGTCAACTTTTGGAAGTTCAAGTGGCAAATCTTCTTCCGGTACAGGTACATTTCCATGAACTGGACAATGTATAATTGGAATTGGCTCGCCCCAATATCTTTGACGAGAGAATACCCAGTCTCTAAGCTTGTAATTAACAGTAGCTTTTCCGATACCTCTTTCTTCTACAATATGTGCAGCATCTTTTTTAAGATTTTTAGACTCTAGACCATTCCATTCTCCGGAATTAATCATGATACCACTAGCATCAGTATAGGCTTCTGTCATATTTTCGATTTCTTTACCATCTTTAGCAATAACCTGAATAATTGGAATTTCGAATTTTTTAGCAAATTCAAAGTCTCTATCATCATGAGCAGGTACGCACATAATAGCTCCTGTACCATAATCGGCAAGTACATAATCGGCTACCCAAATAGGTACCTTTGCTCCATTAATAGGATTGATTGCATAAGTTCCTGTAAATACACCAGTTTTTGTTTTATCTTGAAGTCTATCTACATTTGATTTCATAGAAGCTTCCATTACATACATATCTACAATATCTTTTCTTCCCGGTGCGGTAATCTTACTTACTAATTCATGCTCGGGAGCAAGAACCATAAAGGTAGCACCATAAAGAGTATCCGGTCTAGTTGTATAAACGGTAATCTTATCTTCAGTACCTTCAACTTTAAAGTCAACTTCCGCACCATATGATTTACCAATCCAATCACTTTGCATCTTTTTAACTTTTTCAGGCCATTCAAGTTTATCTAAATCATTAAGAAGTCTTTCACCATATTCAGTTATTTTAAGCATCCATTGACGAAGATTTTTCTTAGTTACTTCAGTACCGCAACGTTCACAGACACCGTTAACTACTTCTTCATTTGCAAGTCCGGTTTTACAAGAAGGACACCAGTTAATAGGGAATTCCTTCTCATAGGCTAAGCCTTTTTTGAACATTTGTACAAATATCCACTGTGTCCATTTATAAAACTCAGGATCAGTTGTATTAACTTCTCTATCCCAATCATAAAGAGCAGCAATTTGCTTAATCTGTTTTTTAATATTTGCAATATTTTCAGCTGTACTTATTTCTGGATGAACGCCCATTTTAAGAGCGTAGTTCTCTGCAGGAAGCCCGAAAGCATCCCATCCCATTGGATGGATAATATAATATCCTTGTTGTAATTTGTATCTGCTCCACACATCAGAAATAACATATCCGCGCCAATGTCCAACGTGAAGTCCGTTTCCTGATGGATAAGGGAACATATCAAGGCAGTAATATTTCGCCTTTTTCTTTCCATCTTCAAATTCTACATTTACTGGGTTTTCGTCCCAGATTTTTTCCCATTTTTGCTCAATAGCCTTATGGTTATATGGTGCACTCATTTTTATTCCTCCAACCTGTTTGCAAATTTATTTGCAAATAAATATATTTTTAGAAGAAAAGCTTCTTAATATAAAGGTAAATACTTTACATGATAAAACTTAAACTTCCTTTTTTGAAATTATGAGAAGTAAACTTCTCCAATTGAAGTCTATATACTTCAATTATTTTGCTAATGCAAAATTTATTAAACCTTTTTCTACATAATTATATATATAAATATCTTTTTTCTGTGAAGAGATTAAAATATCTAGATAATCTTTCCCAGTTAATATAAATATGAAGAAAGCGGCTAATGGGAGTCGAACCCACCTCCTGAGCTTGGGAAGCTCATGTCATACCGATAGACCATAGCCGCAAGATTATAGCAAATTTTCAACAAAATAAATTATATACTTTAGGGTGTATAAAGTCAAATATAAGGTAGTATCTTGGCTTTTCCTCCAAATTAATTAAAGTAGAATTAAAAAAAATAAGATTTTGTAGGTGAAATTGATGATTTTAAATAAAATGTAGATATAAAAGTTCGCCATACCTTCACTTACCTCTCACCTAAGGATAGTTTTTCATTCACTTTGCAGATGTAGTATATTCAAATAAACGAAGGGAGAGCAAATCTATGTTAATTAATGCATTTAAAAGTATAAGTCGTTCTAAGGGTAGAAATATTCTTATTGGAATAATTGTAATTACAATTGCAATAGCCAGTGCAGTGTCTTTATCTATAAAACAAGCTGCAAATAAGGCTAAAACCGAAGGGTTAAATAATCAAGAAATCACAGGAACTATTGGATTAGATAGAGAGAAGCTTATGAGTGAAGCCAATTCGTCAAGTTCTTCAAGTTCATCCAGTTCTTCAGATACACCAGATAGATCAGGAATGAGAGAATTAATGGAGAAATATCCGGACTTAACTCTTACTCAATTAAAGAAGTACGCAGATAGTGACTATGTTAAGAGCTTTCTATATACCGGAACAACTTCTTTAGATGCAACAGGAGATATAGAAGCATATTCAACATCTAGCAGTTCAGATGATAGCTCGAATAGTTCAAGTTCGTCTAAGAGTACTGATAGTAATGCTCCTACTATGCCAGGTATGGATAATAATGCCGGTGGAGGAAGAGCAGGTAACATGATGAGTATGGGAGATTTTTCGGTAGTAGGATATTCATCTGAAAAGGCGATGACGGATTTTGTATCTGGCACATCAAAAATAAGTGATGGTGAAGTTTTTGATACTACCTCCGATGAATATAATTGTGTTATAAGTAGTGAACTTGCAACATTTAATTCTTTAAAAGTGGGAAGTTACATAACCTTAGCAAATCCTTCAAAAACAACAGAAACATACAAGTTTAAAATTGTTGGAATATATACAACAGAAAGTACAGATACTAGTTCTAATGAGCCACAGATGAATTTTGGTACAGCTAATGATGCTGCAAATAAAATTTTAATTTCATATCCGGCTTTAGAGAAAATAAATTCATATTCTACAAGTAAAGCTACCACATCAACAGATGATAGTGGAAATGAAACTACAACAGCTTTACGAGTTCAGACTAACGGCACATATGTATTTGCAAATAAAACAAATTATGATAAATTTGCAAAAGAGTTAACTTCTAAAGGATTATCAAAATATTATAGCTTAAGTTCTTCAGATGTAACTAATTATGAAAATAGTTTAGTTCCATTAAACAATTTAAGTAAATTTGCAAATACAATGTTGTGGATTGTCTTAGCTGTTGGAGGAGTTATATTAGTAGTTTTAAATATTTTCAATATTCGTGAAAGAAAATACGAAGTTGGTGTTCTTACAGCGATTGGAGTTAAAAAATGGAAGGTTGCAATGCAATTTGTATGTGAACTTCTGGCTGTAACATTAGTTTCTATAATTATAGGAGCTGGAATTGGTGCAGCAGTTTCGGTACCGGTATCTAATAAGCTTTTAGCATCTCAAGTTGAACAAACTCAGACCACCACATCTAATACTGAACAGAATTTTGGTAGAGGTGGAGATAATGGCAATGCTCCAAGCGGTGCACCATCAGCACCAGGTGGGCAAGGCGGTCAAACAGGAATTGGACAATTTACAGGTGGTGCAAATAATGCCACAGAATATATAAGCAATATTAAAGCTACAATGAATATTGGAATTTTAGGAAAGCTTATTGCTATAGGTATCGCCTTAACTATAATAAGTAGTTTGGCAGGAGTAATATTTGTTTTACGATATGAACCTTTGAAGATACTATCTGAAAGGTCATAGAGTGGATTTCAGTTATTATAGTTGGAATATTTTGTATAAAGATTGTTTAAAAACATATTTTTAAAACTAAAGATAGCTGAAAAATTAATTTGAGTAAGTAGGATGGACTTAATATTTTTATAAAATGACAGTGACATAAATAATTATTGAAATGAAAATATGCTTTTTTGTTCATCCTATTGAAGTTAAGAAAAAACAACTTACATTTTTGGAATTTGCGATAAGTTGTTTTATATAGATATTAGCGTGTATGGTTACTATAAAAGAATTATATTTGCTATAGTTAGTTGATTATTGTATTTAGGTAAAAGTTATTGAAAAAGGAGAACACATGGGTATATTAGAATTACAGAATATAGGTTTTTCATATAATAGAGGTACTAAGGTACTAGATGATATAAATTATGAATTTGAAAAAGGTAAGATTTATGGAGTAATTGGACGTTCGGGAGCTGGGAAAACCACCTTACTTTCATTGCTGTCAGGACTTGCTAAGCCAACAGAAGGTAAGATACTTTTTGATGGAGATGATATTGGAAGTATTGATAAATATAAGTATAGAAGTAGATATGTAGGCGTTATTTTTCAGCAATTTAATCTACTTCCTCATCTTACAGCTTTAGAAAACGTAGAATTAAGTATGCGAGCTTCAGGGAAAAAGATTGAGAATAAAAGAGAGAAAGCTTATGAGCTACTGGCTAAGGTGGATTTAGATGAAAATCTTGCAAATAGAAGAATTTTAAAGCTTTCAGGTGGTGAGCAGCAGAGAGTTGCAATAGCAAGAGCTTTATCTTATGATCCGGATATAATTCTTGCAGATGAACCAACAGGTAATCTTGATATTAGTACCCAGGATGAAATAATGAAGATATTTACAAGACTGGCTAAAGAAGAGAATAAATGTGTTATTATCGTAACTCATTCCCCTGCTGTGGCAAAGTCTGTAGATGAAATATATGAGTTGGCTCCACTTAAGAAGAGTAAAAAGGCAAGTTAAAACAAATAGTTTCATAACAAAAATATTAAAATATCGGTAGCTTGGTCTAAGAAATTAGAGTATGCTATCGATTTTTTTAATGTTAGTATTGGAAAAGAAAATTATGGCTGTTTTTTTTATATAAAAGAATAAAAAAGAGATGTTTTACTTTATGATAAAAATACAAACTTAATTAATTTATTTTTATATTAAGAGCAAAATACTGATTGATTATTTCGTATATTAAGAATTAAAAAATAGATTGATTTTTATTAATATTTAGAATAAAATTTCATACATAGGTATAAAAAATATATATTGAGTAGAGTTACAAAAGTTGTGGTTTTTATAACTAGGATTGTAATATTTGTATAAAAAAGAAGGTTAATTATGGATGATAAGATAATACAATTATATGAATGGATTTCAGAAGCTAGTAATATAGTTTTCTTTGGGGGAGCTGGAGTTTCTACAGAAAGTGGTGTGCCAGATTTTAGATCAGAGACAGGTCTATATTCTGCGAAAGAGGTTTATGGATACCCACCGGAATACTTGATTTCTCATACAATGCTTGAGAAAAATCCAGAATTATTTTTTAAATATTATAAGGAAAACTTAGTTCCCAAGAATGTAAAGCCTAATAAAGCCCATATTGCTTTAGCTAAATTGGAAGAAAAGGGAAAGGTTAAGGCAGTAGTTACTCAAAATATAGATGGACTTCACCAAATGGCAGGAAGTAAGAATGTTTATGAAGTTCACGGTGGCAATTCAAGACAATATTGTAGGCATTGTGGAGAAAAGTATTCATTAGATTATATATTTGATGAAAAAAATAATAAGGATGGGGTTCCCATTTGCAAAAAGTGTGGCGGTATTGTTCGCCCAGATGTGGTTCTTTATGAGGAAATGTTAGATAGAGATACAGTTGATGGAGCTGTGTCCGCTATAGCAAAGGCAGATTTACTAATTGTTGGGGGAACATCTCTTGCAGTTTATCCGGCAGCAAGCTTTGTGAATTATTTTAGAGGTAAACACCTTGTATTAATAAATTTAAGTGGAACACCTTATGATAAAAAAGCGGATCTTTGTATACATGATAAAATTGGGGAAGTACTAGGGGCTTATTGTGATATGAAGTAATTTAAATATTGAAATTAATAAGTGATTTGAATTTAGATGTATTTTTATATATTATTTTTTGAATGAGTTAAAATATAAGAAACTATATTTAAGTTGAAAAAAAATTGTGTTATAAGAAATATGGATTGTATTATTTTGTTGAGAGGTAAAGTGAAATGAAGAAAATTCTTATGATTGGAACTGGCGGTACAATTGCTTCTGTTAGTACAGAAGATGGACTTAGACCGGGATTAAGTACAGAGGAAGTTTTAGAGTATATTCCAAGTATTAAACATAAAGTTTTTATTGAAACTAAGACTATTAGTGATATTGATAGTTCTAATATAAGACCAGATCATTGGATAATGATGGCTAACGCTGTTAAGGAAAATTATGACAAATATGATGGATTTGTCATTTGCCATGGAACAGATACTTTGGCTTATACAGCTTCTGCTCTTTCATACCTAATTCAGAATAATGAAAAGCCAATTGTGGTAACTGGAGCTCAAAAGCCCATTAATTTAGAAGTTACAGATGCAAAGACTAATCTTTACGATAGTTTCCTATATGCAGCAGATGATAATTCCAGTGGAGTTTCTATAGTTTTTGATGGCAAGGTTATTCTTGGTACCAGAGCTAAAAAGGAAAGTAGTAAGAGTTTTAATGCATTTGCAAGTGTTAATTATCCGTATCTTGCAGTTATTATAGATGATAAGATAATTCGTTATATTCCAAAGCAGGAATATAATGAACCAGTGATTTTTTATGATGAGCTGTTTGATAAAATTGGATATTTAAAGCTTTTTCCAGGAATTGATCCAGAATTATTTAAGCATGTTTTTGATAGCTATGATTCAATTGTTATTGAAAGTTTTGGTGTAGGAGGACTTCCGGATTATATACGAGATGTGCTTTACTCACGAATTGCTGATGCGAAAAATAGAGACAAACTTTTCGTTATGGCAACTCAAGTTGTAAATGAAGGTAGTAATATGACGGTTTATGAAGTTGGAAGGAAGGTTAAGCTGGATTTTAATTTTCTAGAAACTTATGACATGACTTTAGAAGCAACTATAACGAAACTTATGTGGATATTAGGAAACTTTCCTCATAAATTCTCTATCACTAAGGAATTATTTTATTCCACTATTGCAAATGATGTTTTAAATGTTTAAAAATTAGAAGTAAAAATACGGGATTGTTTATTTACTTGACCAAATTTTTCTATAGTGTATAATGTGAATATTGAGAACGTAGATTTTTATGAGAACATTTTGGTTTCTTATAGCGGAAAAGAGGAATTTACTCTCTATTATTGAAGATTGTTTTTTAGTGATGTATTTATATAAAAAAGATTTGCGAGGGAAGATATTATGACAGTTAATTATGAAGTGAAGACCAAACACACCAAGGAAGTTCTTTATGATTTTGTAAAGTTTTCTAATACAGTAAGATATCCAAAAACAACAGCTAAACTATTACTTATGGCAGTTTGTATGTTATTATGTTTTATTTTATCATTCAATGTGAAGCACCCGATTAAATATGTTTTCTTAGGTATTTTTATTTTTCTAACTGCATTTGCATTTTTAAGACATTACATTGGGTTTTTTAAAATCATGGCAGTAGACGAGAACTTCAAAAATGATACTCCAATTGATTATCAATTTGGCGAGAAAAAATTCAATATTACTCGTGGTGGTGTAGACGACTATAAAGATGGAGATGTCTATGGTGCAATAAGTTTTATGTATTTTGATAAAAAGAATTATTATATTAGTATTGATAATGAAGAAATTCATATACTTCCATTTAGAAATTTTACAATTGGTAATCCAAGTGAGTTTAGAGAGTTTATTGAACATAGAGTTGGAAAAGAGATGTATCCAGTGACTGTGCCATTTAAACAAAGAGTTGAAGAAATCAAAGTCCAACAAGCCATGGCAGATGCAAAGAGACAGGCAGATTGGGATGCCAGAAAAGCAGAGAAGAAGGCGAAAAAGAAAAAATAATACATTTATTGGAGATTATAAGATGGATAGATATGCAAAAGGACGTTTAGCAATAGTTATATTTTTTATTGTTGTTATTATAGGTATATTACTATATAGATTTTCTCTTAAAGGTAATAGTAAAGATGTAAAAATAGATTATGTTAGTACTGAGTATAGTCGTGAAGAAATAGAGGATGCATCAAAGGTTGTTTTAAAACATTATAATACATTTCGTTATCGTTTTACAAAGTTAATCAGTTTAAATGTTGAACCATATTTCCTAGGTGATGCAAAAGAAGAAGGAAGTATTGTTTTAGTAGGTAAAATTAAGACAGGAAAGAAGTTTTATGAATGGTATCAAACGCCTGGTTGCAAATATGATTGGAAATGGTATTTAAAAAAGGATAAAGATAATAAGTGGGTTATAGCCGAAGAGGGAGATTTAGTATAGTTCTATTCATTAGAAAATTTAGAGATATTATCCATATAGGGTAGTATCTCTTTTTTCTTGCTTTAAAAGAATTTATAATTAATTTCTTTTGATTTTATTATAATAGAGAAACTATTTGGTTTGTGATTTGCAATGTAACAGCTCCACGCTTCTATAAAGATACAATAAAAATACACAGGTATTGTTTATATTCATTTAATATTCACTGTCTATACATTTTAAAAATTCAATTTATTGTTACCATAGTTCTCATCATCAGCAACAGTCTGGTGGTTGATAATTGTATTTAACAAATTTTAAAAAGAATATTGAGTGTTAAATCCTATTGAGAAACACCAGGTTTTAACATAGGGTTTATTTTTTTGAATTTAAACATGTATATTAAAATTGTACAGTTTAATTTCGAAGGGAAAGGAGAGTAAGACATTTGTCTTACAAACAGTTAATGGTAAGAAGTAAAAATAGGATGTTTATTGGCGGAATTTTATTAGGTGCAAGTATTCTAGCTTTTCCATTTGCAAATAATAGTGTAAAAGCAGCAAATGGCTATACTATAGAAGAAACTAACATTAAAAATCAAGTATCAATATTAAATCCGAGTTATATTTCATCAGGAGTAGATAAAACAATTCTTGCAAATGAGAAAGCTGTAATTGTGGAAACTGTTGGGAATAAGGTTACTATCTCTGCTATGGCTAGAGGCGGTGTTACCGGGGATTATACTTATGAATTTATAGATAATTATAATGGGAAAAGAGAGATTTTGCAGAAAGATAGTTATTTAAATGAATTTACAATTACTGCAAAAAGAATTGGAACTCACCATATAACAGTTAGAGCTAAGGATATGGACGGAAATATAGGTTCATATTCATGGAAGGTTAATGTAGTAAGCGATAAGGCAGACTTAGGTGGTAAACTTACATCTAATAAGAAGTCTAACATAAGACAAAATCAAAATTTCACCTTAACTGTAAATGCTACTGGAGGACATGGAGATTATACTTATGAATTTTCCGTTCTAAAAAATGGTAAGGAAAAAATAATTAAACCATTTAGTACTACATCGACTTTAAATGTTAAAGCTACAGAAACTGGAGATTTAACTTATTATGTTACAATTTTAGATAAGGAAGATCAGGTTGTAAAAATTCCTTTAAAAGTTAAGGTTACAAATAAAGGTATGGATATTGTTGAAAAAGCTTTAGAATACGTAGGCAATCCATATGTTTATGGAGGAATGGATTTATATAATGGAATAGATTGTTCAGCCTTTGTACTTCGAATTCATGAGAAATTTGGGATTTCTCTTCCTAGAACTACCTATGAACAGATTTATTCTGGAGTTTCGGTAAGTAGAGAAAATATTCTTCCAGGAGATATTATATTATATGACGGTCATGTTGGTATATATATGGGAGATAATAAAATGGTTCATGCTTCAAATTCTAGACCATATCCAGCCGGAGGAATTAAAGTAACAGAAGGTATTGATTATAGACCAATACTTGATATAAGACGTTGTTGGTAAGTGTTGAAACTTGACAAAAAAGCAAGAATATACTAAAATACAGATAAGGTAATCGGAAGGTGGATTTCCGGTTGACCCATTATTGAATAATATGAAAATAAGTATCCAACTATTCTAGAGTGGGATACTTATTTTTTATTTAATGACTCCTAGGAGAATCGAACTCCTGATTCCAGCGTGAGAGGCTAGCGTCTTAACCGCTTGACCAAGGAGCCAAAATGGAACTTAAGAATAATATCATATTATAACAAAATGTGCAAGTGGATATTGGGACTTTTTTGCTTGATATAAAAAAGTCTAACACCCCAGCCCTTATGAAGCCTTCCCTTCAACACACAGAGTTCACCTAAAAAAACTTGATAAATAAGGTTAGTTTATATATAATTTATAGTACTTGTGTAAAGGAGTGAATATGGACAACAATAGAAATAATATGAATAATAATAGAAATAATAAAGATAATAATGGAAATCCTAAAAATAATAAACCTAATTTTTCATTTCTTCTTCTAGTTACTGTAATATCCATTATATTGGTCATCTTCATGCACCAAATTAGTGGGTTAAATCAATCAAAACAGATTACATATAATAAGTTCGTTGAGTATGTACAAGACAAGAAGGTTAATAAAGTACAGATTCAAAGTGCTAAGATTGTAATCACTATGAAGAAAGAAAAAGGACAATCTCAACCTAAGAAGTATTATACAGGTGTTGTTAATGACCCTAACTTATCTAAGATGCTTCAAGCTGCAGGAGTAAAATATGAGCAGCAGATTCCTGATAATACATCAGATATTGTACTTAATATATTGTTTACTTTCTTACCTATAGCAGTTATAGTAGGACTTTTTGTGTGGATGATGCGTTCCATGAAAAAAAGTGGTGGCGGACTGTTTAATGTAGGTAAGAATAATGCAAAGATGTATGTAGAGAAGGAAACAGGAGTTTCTTTTAAAGATGTAGCCGGTCAAGATGAAGCTAAAGAATCTCTTCAAGAGATTGTTGATTTCTTGCACCATCCAGGTAAATATACCCAAGTAGGTGCTAAGTTACCTAAAGGTGCATTACTTGTGGGTCCTCCCGGAACCGGTAAAACCCTTTTAGCTAAGGCAGTAGCTGGAGAAGCTAAAGTACCATTCTTCTCTTTATCAGG
This sequence comes from Lachnospiraceae bacterium, assembly GCA_031263035.1. Lineage (GTDB taxonomy): Bacteria > Bacillota > Clostridia > Lachnospirales > Lachnospiraceae > JAISGP01. Next base: position 14,507 of record JAISGP010000047.1, read on the forward strand.
TTCAGCATTTGTAGAAGTTTATGTAGGTGCTGGTGCTTCAAGAGTTAGAGATTTATTTAAAGAAGCTCAAGAACTTGCACCTTGTATAGTTTTTATCGATGAAATTGATGCAGTTGGTAAAAGCCGTGATAGCCAGTATGGGGGCGGTAACGATGAACGTGAGCAGACATTAAACCAGCTTCTTGCTGAAATGGATGGATTTGAAAGCAATAAAGGTCTTGTTGTATTAGCAGCAACTAATAGACCGGAGATTCTAGATCCAGCCCTTCTTCGTCCAGGTCGTTTTGATAGACGAGTTATAGTAGAAAAACCAGACCTTAAAGGTCGTATAGACACATTGAAAGTTCACTCTAAAGATGTTAAATTAGATGAAACTGTTAATCTTGAGGAGATTGCTCTTGCCACTTCAGGTGCTGTAGGATCTGATCTTGCAAATATGATGAATGAGGCAGCAATTAATGCTGTTAAACATGGTAGAGCTTTAGTAAGTCAAGATGATTTATTTGAAGCAGTAGAAGTTGTTCTTGTTGGTAAAGAAAAGAAAGATAGAATCATGAGCCAAGAAGAGCGTCGCATTGTTTCATACCATGAAGTTGGACATGCTCTAATTTCGGCTCTTCAAAAAGATGCTGAACCAGTTCAAAAGATTACAATCGTACCTAGAACCATGGGAGCTTTAGGTTACGTTATGCAGACTCCAGAAGAAGAGAAGTTTCTTAATACTAAGAAAGAACTTGAAACTATGTTAGTTGAACTTCTTTCAGGTCGTGCTTCAGAAGAGATAGTCTTTGATACTGTAACAACAGGTGCTTCGAATGATATAGAAAGAGCTACTGAAGTGGCTCGTTCTATGGTTACTCAATATGGTATGAGTGAAAAATTCGGTTTAATTGGACTTGAAAAAATTGGAAGTAGATATCTTGATGGTCGCCCAGTTTCAAATGCTTCAGAAGAAACTCAAGCTGAGATTGATAGAGAAGTTATGCGTATGCTTAAAGAAGCTTATGCTAAGGCTAAAGAGATGCTTTCAGCTCATAGAAAAACTATGGATAAAATTGCGGACTTCCTTATCGAAAAAGAAACAATTACCGGAAAACAATTTATGGAAATTTTCCATGAATGTGAAGGTCATAATTTAAAAGATATAGAAAGTGAAAAAGGAGAAGAACTTGGAAGAATTAATATGAAACCTGTAGAAGATACAGAAGAGATTATTAATTCAGACACAGAAGCTATAAAAGATGATGAAGTAAAAAAAGAAGAAAATACTTCAGACGAAGCTATTAGCTTAAAGAAAGAGGCTTCAAAAAATGATGAAGTAAGTTCTGAAACAGTAACTGAATAAATTATTTATATAAACTACTTAATCTAAGAAAATTATCATAGATTAAGTAGTTTTTTGCGTATAGAATAAAAATATAGTATAATCAATCTATGTTTAATATAGAAGAAGAATTAAAGAAATTACCGAAAAAACCTGGAGTTTATCTTCATCATGGAGAAAACGATGAGGTCATATATGTTGGAAAAGCTAAAATACTTAGTAATCGAGTGAAGCAATATTTTCAAAAAGGAAGGTCACGAGGGGCTAAAATAGACCAGATGATAACTCATATTACTCGTTTTGAGTATATAGTTACTGATTCAGAAGTAGAAGCTTTGGTATTAGAGTGTAATCTTATTAAAGAGTATCGTCCTAAATATAACACTATGCTTATGGATGATAAAAGTTATCCTTATATTAAGGTGACTACTTATGAGGATTTTCCACGAGTGCTTTTTTCATGGAGAATTGGTAAAGATAAGAGCAAATACTATGGTCCCTACACGAATATTACATCTGTTACCGATACCTTAGATTTAATAAAAAAGGTGTATCATATAAGAAGTTGTAATAGAAACTTACCTAAAGATATCGGCAAAGAAAGACCTTGTCTATATTATCACATTCATGAATGTGAGGCTCCTTGTCAAGGATATATTTCCAAGGAAGAATACAGTAAAAAAATACAGGCAATAGAAAAATTCCTTTCCGGAGATACTAAAGATATTTTATCTGATCTTACAGAGAAGATGATGGAGTGCTCTTCTAATTTGGAATTTGAAAAAGCTGGTGAATATAAAGATTTAATCAATAGTGTTAAGAAAATTACCGAAAAGCAGAAAATGAACGACATGGAAGGTGGTAATAGGGATATTATTTCTATTGCAAATGAGGATGAGGATGCAGTAGTATCTATCTTCTTTAATAGAAATGGTAAAATTATTGGAAGAGATCATTTTTATCTTAAAGTTAAAGTAGATGATACAAAGGGGGATACATTAAGTGTCTTTATAAAGCAGTTTTATCTAGGTTCTCCTTACATACCAAATGAAATTATGATACCATTTGATGTGGAAGATAGAGAAACTATAGAGTCTTGGCTTACTTCTAAGTCTGATCATAAGGTAACTTTAAGAATTCCTAAGAAAGGTCAAAAGGAAAAATTAGTTGAATTAGCTACTAAAAATGCGGAACTAATTCTTAAAAATGATAGAGATAGATTAAAAAATGAATTAGTTCGAACTTTAGGAGCAACTAAAGAGATTGGTGATTTGCTAGGTATTGAACATATTGACAGAATTGAATCCTATGATATAAGTAATATTTCTGGATTTAATTCAGTTGGTTCAATGATTGTCTACGAAAAAGGCAAGCCTAAAAAATCTGATTATCGCAAATTTAAAATAAAATCAATTGTTGGTCCTGACGACTATGGTAGTATGAAAGAAGTGCTAACCAGAAGATTTACCCACGGATTAAAAGAATTAGAGGAAGGAAAAGAAACATCTAAATTTACAGTATTTCCTGAATTAATCCTTATGGATGGTGGAGCAGGACAGGTAAATATAGCTTTAGAGGTGTTATCTTCCCTTGATTTAGAAATACCAGTGGCAGGAATGGTGAAAGATGATAGGCATAGAACTAGAGCTTTATATTTTGAAGGACGCGAAATCCCAATTGATATTCATTCAGAAGGTTTTAAATTATTGACACGTATTCAAGATGAGGTTCATAGATTTGCAATTACATTTCATAGAGAACTTAGAAGCAAGGGACAGGTTCATTCAATTCTTGATGATATTAAGGGCGTAGGACCTAAAAGAAGAAAAGAATTAATCAAATATTTTGAAAATATTGAAGCGATTAAAAATTCAAGTGTCGATGATTTATCTAAGGTTCCTAGTATGGATACTAAGTCAGCTAAGGCAGTGTATGATTTTTTTCATAATTCAGAAGAATGATATATAGTTTTATCAAAAAAAATTATGTATAACTATGAGGTGTTTTAATAAGATATTTACGGAAAAAGCTTTAATTTACAGTAAAAATATGAAATTTTGTGTTAGTGAAGAAATTGAATGAGACAGTTTGGGAATTATTATTTGCAAATAAAGAACAAGGAAGAGTATGATTTTATAGTTTTCATTTGCAAATAAAAGTAAAGTATTGTTTCAAGAAAAGGAACAAAATATGAGTTTTATAATGGACAATTATAGGAGAGAGACAATGGAAACAGGAAAAGTTAGTATGCAAAAAATTGCAGAGAAGATGAATTTAGTTAATCTTACGCCAGATGTAGATTTATCTAAGAAGTATGTTACATTACCGGATATAAATAGACCAGCTTTGCAGTTGGCAGGATTTTTTCAGTGGTTTGATTCAGACAGAATTCAAGTAATTGGTCAGGTGGAATATTCCTATTTATGTACGAAAAGTGCCGAAGAAAGATTAGCTATATACGGAGAATTAGTTAAACATGATATTCCTTGTATTATATTTTGTCGAAATCTAGAGCCGGATGAAGTTGTTGTTAAAATGGCAGGAGAATCTAATATTCCAATTCTTAGAACTCCTGTGCAGACTTCAGCTTTTATGTCGGAGATGATAAGATGGCTAAATGTTCAACTAGCACCTGTAATTACTATTCATGGGGTTTTAGTTGATGTGTATGGTATTGGAGTTTTAATAATGGGTGAAAGTGGCATAGGAAAATCTGAATCAGCCCTTGAACTGATAAAAAGAGGACATCGTCTGGTAAGTGATGATGTAGTTGAAATTCATAAAGTTAGTGATGAAACCCTCGTGGGAACAGCCCCTGATATTACAAGACATTTTATCGAACTTAGAGGAATTGGAATTGTAGATGTAAAAACTCTTTTTGGAGTGCAAAGTGTTCGTGAAACTCAAAATATTGATTTAGTAATTGATTTGGAAGATTGGGATAGAGAAAAGAAGTATGATAGACTTGGTCTTGAAGAAGAATATATAGAATTTCTTGGAAATAAAGTTGTAAGACATCAGCTACCAATTCGCCCAGGAAGAAATCTTGCAATAATAGTTGAGACAGCAGCAATTAATCACCGTCAAAAACAGATGGGTTATAATGCAGCTCAAGAGTTATATAAGAGGGTTCAGGAGAATATTACTAAAAATAACCGCTAGACTATTTGCAAATAAGGATACAATTAATTAAAAGATAATGTTTTTTAGAATAAGTGGTCTCATTTTAAAATTAATAAAAAACTTTATGAGAATATATTATCATAAAATCTATACAGTTTTATAAAAATTGTTCTTATTTAAAAGTATAAAAATTGATATAATTTAGTATATCGAAAGTAAAAATATGTTCTTTTGATAAGGAATATATTTTTATGACGAATTTAGCGAAAAATCTTTGATTTCGAAATTATTTTCAGGAGGATAAATACATGGCATATTGTTTTGGCGTAGATGTTGGGGGAACATCAATAAAGTTAGGATTATTTTTTGATAATGGCAGTCTTATTGATAATTGGGAGATACCTACTCGTAAGGAAAGTCAGGGAGAAAATATCATTCCAGATATTAGAGATGCAGTTGAAAATAAAATGACAGAAAAGGAAATCATTCGCTCAGAGGTTATAGGCGTTGGAGTTGATGTACCTGCCCCAGTTCTTGATGAAGGTATTGTAAAAGAAACAGCTAATTTAAATTGGGGATATAAAGAAGTAAAAAAGGAACTTGAAGAGGCTCTTTTAATTCCAGTAGTTGTTGCCAATGATGCCAATGCAGCAGCCCTTGGTGAAGCTTGGATGGGTGGAGGCAAGGGTGAAAATAACCTTATCATGATAACCCTTGGTACAGGAGTTGGAGGTGGAATTATCTCTAATGGAAAGCTCATCTCTGGTGCTCATGGCTTTGGTGGAGAAATTGGACACATTCACGTAAAAGATGGAGAATTATGTCAGTGTGGTTGTGGAAGATATGGTTGCCTTGAACAATATGCATCAGCTACTGGTATTAGCAGACTTGCAAATGAACATTTCAAGACTTGGAATAAAGAAACTAAATTATCAGAAAAAGATTTAAGTGCAAGAGCTGTATTTGATGCTTATAAAATGGATGATAAATTAGCTGCTGAAATAGTAGATGAATTTGCAGGATATCTTGTAAAAGGTATGCATGATTTAGAAATCATAATTGACCCAGCAGTATTTCTTATTGGTGGCGGAGTTTCTAAAGCCGGAGAAGTATTAGTTGATGTAATCGAAAAGAAATTCAGAAGAAACGTACTATTTACTAACGAAAATACAAAAATTACCCTTGCAACCCTTGGAAATGAAGCGGGTATATATGGATCTGCTAAGCTGGTAATAGATGAGTTTGGGAAGTAAGAGAGGGTAAGAGTTAGGTTTAAAGTAGATATAAAGTATTGTAAGTAAAAATAGTATTCTAGACAATTTTTGTCTTAGAGTGCTATTTTTTTTGTGATAATGCAGTTTACGCCTTGAAAAGTGTATTTTATGACATAAAATTTGACAAGATATACTTTTAGCAATATTGTAGATGGAGTTATATGTCATTGATACTAATGTAGTAGATGGCAATATATTAAAAAAGTCTTAAAAATTACTAGAAGTTGTTATAAAAAACGTAAATATAACAAAATATACACAAAAATATTGACATATCAATTTCTTAGTGATAAATTAAAAACATTAATAAAACGACAGAAAATGTTTAGAACGAAAACATTTATATATTTTTTGTTTCAAGACAAAGGGGATAGTGTAAAGTGTGAACAAAGATACTTTGTTTAACATAAAAATTTTTAAGGAGGACAGAAATAAAATGAAACAGAAGAAAAGTCAAGTGAAATTCTTGACAAGGGGGGGCTCCTTGCAATA
>JAISGP010000143.1 GCA_031263035.1 Lachnospiraceae bacterium
GTGTAAAGTGTGAACAAAGATACTTTGTTTAACATAAAAATTTTTAAGGAGGACAGAAATAAAATGAAACAGAAGAAAAGTCAAGTGAAATTCTTGACAAGGGGGGGCTCCTTGCAATAGCTCTTCTTTTTATACTTGCATTTAGTGGGTATAAGGTAAGTGCTGCAGAGGCTAAAATTTATATTTTACATGGTGAGGATAATTCAAGTGCTGCTTATAGTAGTAAGTATATTGGATTAACCGATACCTTAGGATTGGAGGCTGCTAATACTACAATTAATTCCGCAACTTGGGCAAGTAGTGATAGTAGTGTTATGAGTGTTACAGGTGATAAGAATGGAGCGACACTTACTGCTAAAAAAGAAGGTGCTGTTAAGATTACGGTTACAGCAAATACCACAGATGGTATAATTAAAGATACCATTATAGGTAATACGGTAACAAGAATTAGTCCATTTGTTGCAAGTACTGCAAATAGTACTGTAACAATGATGAGAGGTTGTACATCAGACTCTTTGGATAGAGGTACCGTAAGTACAGGATTTAAATTTACAATTCATGGAAAATGTGGCAATTATTATTATTGTGAAGTGCCTGACAACTATCAATTCAACGATAATCTAGGAAGATTTGTATATGTATTAAAAAGTAAATTAAATATATATGCAACAAAGGTTACAGTTACATCTAATAGTAATAGCATGACTGTAGGTGCTAGGTATAAGTTATATAGTAAAATTGAGCCATCAATTGCAAATATGCATCAGTATGTGGATTGGTCAAGTAGCAATACTAATGTGGCAACAGTAGATGCAAATGGAAATATAACAACTCATTTGCCAGGAACTGTAACATTTACAGGAAAGATACATGGTACAAATATAAAAGATACAAAAACACTGACTGCAACTTTACCCACAACTAAAGTAAGTTATACTTCAGTGCATTTTAAAGAATTATATTTAAAATGGAATAAGGTAAATGCTGCAACGGGTTACTATGTGTATAAATACAATAGTAAAAAGAAAACATATACTACTTTAGCAACTATTAAATCGAAAAATACAATTACATATAAAGATACAAGGGTATCAGATGGTGGAACATATAAATATATAGTAAGGCCATATGTTGAGTATAAAGGGATAAAGGTTAGAGCAGCTAATAGTAACACTTTAACGCTAAAAACAAGTAAAGTAGTTTTAGCTGCTAAGACAAACAGTAAGATTCATGTTAAATGGAGTAAAATAGCAGGTGTAAGTGGATATCAAGTCGTAATAAAATCTCCAAAGAAAAAAACAATTTCTAAAACAACAAGTGCATCTTATTATAAAATTACGGGGCTTAAATCATCTACGTATTATTACTATTATGTAAGACCATACAAAAAGAATTATGGAAAGAAAACGACATATTATAGTTGGAGTAAAGTTTTAAAAGTAGGAACTTATGGGAAGACCAATGGCTATTTTGCAGACCAAATAAAATATGGTATTACGCCATGGCCAGGAGTAGCAATGACATATGCACCAGCTTCAACTAGTGCGATGAATAATTATACAATAAAAGATGTTGATACAGGTAAAAAGTTTAAATCGCCTATAAAATATAATTATTCAACAAAAAATCATACATTATATATGCATATATATGTTAAATTTTCAGGTCCATCAATGAACCAGAAATTTGAATATTATGCAGTTAAAAATAAGCGTTATGTAAAAACAGGTACCTCTAAGTACACATATAAACAATTAGCCAAACAAGGTTTTGCTAAATATTGGAGTATAAATATAAAAGGAAATAAATATGATTTTAAGAGCGGGATAAATTTTAGAACAAAATTGATTGTTCATGAAGTTGGAAATAGTGGACAAGTTTTTATTCCTGTTAGAATAGGGGGAAGAGAAGAGGAAGCAAAAACAGATGGTGGTTATTGGTATTTTGTAAGAGGAGCGATAACAGGAAAAAGTTATAAAATTGGTTCAAAGAATACTTCTCAAGCTTTATATAATTATAATAATCATAAATGGCCAGTTCATATGTATTTGACAACGGAATATCATACTGCAGTATTAAACCGAGGACATAATTATTATGGTTATGACCTTGGAATTGAAGATTATCGTTCAACTTGTGGACATGAATTAGGACATTGTTTAGGACTAAATGATGGATATATAGCAGACAATATTAAAAGAGTAGATCCAACTGAAGAGATTGGTACTTTAGCAAAAGAGGCTTATATTAAAGAGGGAGGTTGGACATATAGTGTTAAATTGAAGGATGGTGTCAGAAATATAATGGTTTCTTCACCTAGAGAGTTGGCAATTAAGAATGATGTAGAAATGGCATTAAAAGCACAAGGAGATGCTATAAATAATTATGATTATTCTTTTCAGGCATATAAAACCTATATTGATGGTGATTATAGTTATCATAAATCAAAAGTAATATTAATGCCTGTTAAAAAAAATAAGAAAGGGAAATAATTATGAAAAAAGTAGGAACCATATTTATAACTATATTTTTATTGTGTTTTTATATGAATACATTTCATGTAAATGCAGCTGAGAATGATGAAATAAATAATAAACAAAATGAACAAGTTGGATGGATAGAACAAGGTGAAGCTAATAAACAAATAGATTTAGACAATAATAAAAATGATAATAATAAGTTAAATGAAAATAGTAGTTTGAAAAAAGAAGATCAAGGTGACACTTCTGAAGAAATAACCGATGTTTATTATGAAGTTTCGTTTGAATACAAAGGAAAAGTAATAATTCAAAAAGTGAAGTCGGGAGAAAAAGCTACTGAAGTCGAATTTCCATCTTTAAAGGGAAAAACTTACTGTTGGGTTGATGAAAATGATAATAAATTCGATTTCAATAGTACTATTACAGCTAACATTAAACTTACCGCAATTGTTATGCCAGAAATGCATGGTGAAAAAGAATATGATTTATATTTCTATAAAGAAAAATCTGATAAAACAGGTATAAAAATGCATATTAAGGGAAGCAATACATATTTAACTTTGCCAGTTGTAAAAAAGGCAGGATATGATTTTATTGGATGGTATGATGAAAATGGACGTTTGTGGAAAAACGGGAGAGGAAATCCTGAAGAAACATCATTTTTATATGCTCACTGGCAGAAAATACAACCAGTACAAACGAATTATAATGTTTCCCCTAAAACAGCAGATGAGAATAATGTTATGCTTTATACTTTAATGCTTTTTATGGGAGTAGTTGTTTTTGGAATTATAAAAAATAAGAATAAAGGATATTAAAAATGTAGTTAGTTAAAGGTGTGCAAATTTGGCACACCTTTAACTGTTGAATGAGAATAATTTAAATATATATTTATTCCCGTTGTAAACTATACTAATTTGAATGTTTAGGATAAAAAAATATAAGAATTGACATTGGAAAATGTAAAATTTATATTATAGTGAAGAACTCCATTATTGAGAAAATAAGGCTTTTACATTGTTGGGTACCAATATTTGTAAGAGATTACATTTTTTGGTACCAATATTTGGAAGAAATTACATTTTTCGGTACCAATATTTGCCAATAATTACATTTTTTAACACCAATATATAGGATAAGTTATATTTTTTATTCTAAATTATACTCATATTTCTCAACAATTCTGCTCATTTCTTCAGTTGTTTTCCCATTTCTTAGTTCAGATTTAAAGTCTTCATTTTGCAGTAGATTTACTAAGTTGAAGAAGGCTTTTAAATGGGATTTATGGTCTGTTGCTGAAAGGCAGCATACAAATTCTACAGGATCTAATTCGTCAGCATTAAAAACTACTGGCTTTTTTAGACGAATTAAATTCATTCCAACTTTAATGCTTCCTGCATTTAGTCCTTCATGAGGAATTGCAAATCCCTTTGAGATTACGATATAAGGTCCGTTTTCTTCAATGTTTCCAATCATTGCATCTATATAGCTTTTTTCGATATAGCCTTCTTTTAATAGAGGTAGGGCAGATTTTCTAACAGCATCTTTCCAGTCACTACATTCTACATCTAACTGAATATGGCTTGATGTAAGAAAATGATGGAGATATGGTGCAAATATTTCTGATTCGGATTCAATTGGTTGATGAAAATATTCTCTAACAACTTTCTTTAATTCTTTAAGTAAGATTGCTTCTTTATCTGGTGCCAAATCGCGGATAACTGGGACTATTTTCTTGATTAAGCCACTGGCAGACAGCTCTTTTTCTTCAATATGAGATGGAAGATGTCTACTGTTTCTTAAACTTTCTATTTTATTGCCTATTTTTAGATAATCTTCATCTGATAATAAGGGTGAGACTATAACATATTCAACTTTGCAATTTTTCAAAGGAACTGTAGCAATTATAAAGTCTACTTTAGATGGATCTACATTTCTTGCTTCATGGGCAGAAATTATATCAACTATTTGGAAATTGAAATGCTTTTTAAGTCTTTCCATTAGTAATCTTGAAGTGCCGATACCGCCATGGCAGGCAACTACCACATGAAAGGCTATTTCTTGCTTTTTCTTACGTTCTAGGGCAGCACATACATGAATTGTAATATAACCTAACTCAATTTCGCGGATTTTTCGCCCAGAAAATTGCTCTAAAATTAATATATTATTTGTAACAACTTCTAATACATCTTTGTAAGTTTCTAAAACTTCTTTAATTAAATCATTATCTGTGTATTCCGGATTTGCAGTGGAGAAAACTGATTCTAAGTGGTTAGAAAGATTTTCAAAAAAATCATAATCATTGTTTAAATTTACGCCTAAATCTTCAGATATTTTCTCTATAAATTGCCTGGTGATTAGTTGAATTTTAACAGCTGCTTTATCACCTGCTTCTTTTTTTATATACCTAACTTTTGATAAAAAGGTGCTAAAATACCGTATTTCATCTTCAGTAGTTGCAATATTACAATATTGGGCAACATATTTTAGAATGTCACATGCCATTAGATAGTAAGAAGAATTGTTGATTTTAGGTTGAGGCTCAATATATTCGCCCCCCAGATTACGATTTACCATAATTCCAAGATACTGTATAATTCCTTGAAAAGATTCATCCGTGAGAAAATGCTTATAAAGACCTTCTTGTTCACTAACTATTTTTTTGATTATAAGTTGGTTACCAGCTTGTACACTAGTTAATTTGCTAGGATTATCTATACTATCATCTAGGCTATCAGAATCAACAAGTCTCATTAAAAACTTTCGCTTATCAAGCTCACTACCGTCAACTCTAAGCCCCTTATTTGGATGGGAAATCACTTCAAGATTGCCACGTTTGATAAAATCTTTGATATCATCCAAATCATTAATAATAGTAGCCCGGCTTACAAATAAATTATCAGCAATAGTAGAAAGAGTTATATATTCAGAAGAATTAATCAGAAGAGCCGCGGCAATTCTTTTTCGCTCTTCTTGAGACAATTTATATGTATAAAAATCGCTTCCATCAATAAAATCAGTGATTTTACTAAAAGATTCATCCTTGCAAATAAAACCGCCCCTATTTAATGTAAGGTCAGACAGATTATGCTTCGAAAGAATTTCATTTATTGATTTTATGTCATTTCTAATTGTACGTTCAGTAACTTGAAATCTTTTAGCAAGTTCTGAAATTGTAAGGTCATTATTATCTTTTTTAATATCGATAATAAGTGACATGGTTCGTTTGTTCATATTCTTATTCCTTAGAAAAGTTATTCCGTTTGAAAATTCCTGAATTGGATTTTTAAATTATATTTGCAAAAAGTATAAGTTTAATTATTCATAAAAAAATAGGGAACTAACCTATATATACAAATAGCTATTAAAAATTTACCTATTAATTTTAATTATATAGTACCATTTGAGTAAGACTTTAAAAAGAATAGTTTATTTCTTGATTATTGAAATGGATTATAGATGAATACAAAATTATGTCAGAAAAGTAGAAAGAAATTATACTTTTTATTCTAGTTATCCCATGATAATATTGTATTGAATTTGTAAAATAAAAGATATTTTGGAGTATAAAAATATACTGTTTCAAAAAGACAAATGCTTTAAAGGCAATATATTGAAAGTTTCTTAAGCTCCAATAGTATATTAATCTTGTTTTAGCAAAAAAATAAAAATCTAAGAGGTAAATATGAGTAAGTATGTTATTTTCGATGTGGACGGAACTTTAAACCAAACAGCTTTATATGCAGTTCCAGCGTATTTAAGTGAATTAGAAAAGAGAGGTATTCAAAAAAGTCGTGAAGATATAGTTCATTGCATAGGTATGGCTCCTCATGATATAGCGATGACACTTCTAGGAGATATAGATAAAGAAACTGAGATGAAGTGGCGAAATGATGTAAAAGAAGCGGAAAGTAAAATGATAATTGGTAATGCCAAGTCTTTTCCTAGAATGAAAGATGTACTTCAATCATTACATGAAAAAGGTTATAGAACTGCCATTTGTTCAAATGCATACCCACATCATATTAATGAAGTTCTTCATAATATTGGTTTAGAAAATCTTTTTGATACAATTGCTTCTCTTGAAATGGGGAAAAATAAGGCTTCTGTTTTATCATCTCTTTTATCTAAGATAAAACCAGAAAAAGCCTGTCTTGTAGGAGATAGACGTTTTGATATTGAAGCTTCCCGTGTAAATAATATACCAGTTATTGGTTGTCTATATGGATATGCACCAGAAGAAGTAAAAGAAGCTACATATACTGTAAATGAGCCAATTGAAATATTGGATGTGGTGGAGAAGATATTTAAATAATTTTTATAAAATATTCCCATATTGTCGACACATTGTGTCGACAATATGGGAATTAAATGTAATTTTTTATGCTGTTATAAAATTAGCCATATACCTCGAAATATTGATTTTATTATTGCCATTTATCCAAACTCTTCATAGTCGGGAACAACAATACATCTCTTATTGCAGCACTATCAGTTAATAGCATTACAAGTCTATCAATTCCGTAACCTATACCACCTGTTGGAGGCATACCAATGCTAAGGGCATTTAAGAAGTCTTCGTCAATGTGGTTAGCTTCTTCATCACCCATGGCGATAAGTTCTTCTTGAGCTTCGAAACGTTTTCTTTGGTCGATTGGATCATTTAATTCTGAGTATGCGTTACACATTTCCCATGAATTCATGAATAATTCGAAACGTTCAACATAGTCTGGATTTCCAGGAATTCTCTTAGTAAGAGGTGAAATCTCTACTGGGTGATCCATTACAAATGTAGGTTGTTTTAAATGTTCTTCAACAAATTCTTCAAACATCATACTAAGAATGTCACCTTTTTTATGACGTTTCTCATATTCAAGATGATGTTCATCTGCAATAGCATAAGCTTCTTCATCAGTGCGAACTTGGTTCCAGTCAACTCCGGTGTATTTTTTAACTGCATCAATCATTGTAATTCTTTCAAATGGTTTCTCAAGATCGATTTCAAGGTCACCATATTTGATTATAGCAGTTCCATTAACAGCTTTAGCAACGTGACGGAACATATTTTCAGTTAAATCCATCATGCCGTGATAATCAGTAAATGCTTGATAAAGTTCCATAAGAGTAAACTCTGGATTATGTCTTGTATCAAGACCTTCGTTTCTAAATACACGTCCAATTTCATATACTCTTTCAAGACCACCAACAATAAGTCTCTTAAGATAAAGTTCAAGAGAAATACGAAGATGAATGTCTTGGTCAAGGGCATTGAAATGTGTATCGAATGGTCTTGCGGCAGCACCACCGGCATTTTCAACTAGCATTGGTGTTTCAACTTCGATAAAGTCTTCACCATCTAAGAACTTTCTGATTTCCTTAATTATTTGAGAACGTTTTACAAATGTTTCTTTAACATCTGGATTCATAATAAGGTCAACATATCTTTGGCGATATCTTAAATCCGTATTAGTTAAACCATGGAATTTTTCAGGAAGGATTTGGAGGCTCTTAGAAAGAAGAGTAATCTTTTTAGCATGAATACTTATTTCTCCTTTTTGAGTTGTAAAAACAAAACCTTCAACACCAACTATGTCACCAATATCAAATTTCTTAAAGTCTTTATATGAATCTTCTCCAAGATCATCTCTTGCTACATAAAGTTGAATATTTCCTTTTAAATCTTGTACATTTGCAAATGAAGCCTTACCCATAACACGCTTTTGCATTAGACGACCGGCAATAGAAACAGATTTTCCTTCCATTTCATCGTAGTTATCTTTGATGTCACCTGTATGAGTGGTTACATTATATTTAGTAATAATAAAAGGATCTTTTCCGTCTTGTTGTAATGTGTCTAGTTTCTCTCTTCGAACTTTAAGTAGATGGTTAATATCTGGTTCGTTTTGGTTGTTGTTTTTGTCTCCCATTGTTTCCTCCCTAAAATTGTGAAAATACCTCAAAAGATTATACATTTGAGGTATGTGAAAATATATTTAGTTATTTACTATAAATACTAAGTCTAATTAAGTATAAAGCTTAGAATTAAATAGCTTCTGGTCTGCTAATTTCAAGTATTTTATATTCCATAAGTCCGGCTGGAGTTTCAACTTTAGCTGTTTTACCAACTTTTTTACCGATTAGGGCAGCTCCTACAAGACTTTCATTAGAAATTTTACCTTGAAGACTGTTTGCTTCTGATGAACCAACAATAGTAAATGTCATCTCTTCTTTATCTGTTTTATCTAGAACACGAACCTTTGAACCGATACTTACTTTATCAGTTTCGATTTCATCTTCGGTTACAACTTCAGCATTTTTAAGAAGTGATTCAAGCTCAACTATACGAGCTTCAATGTCTCTTTGTTCATCTTTAGCTGCATCATATTCTGCGTTTTCAGATAAATCCCCTTGTTCTCTTGCTTCTTTAATCTTTTGAGCAATTTCTTTTCTTTTTTCAACTTTTAAATATTCAAGTTCTGATTCTCTTTCTTTAAGTCCTGAATATGTAAGAGTTACTTTTTTAGCTTCTGCCATAAAAAAACATCCCCGTTTCATAAAATAATTGATTATAGGTTGCTCATTCATATAATGTTAAATTCAAGAAGTTTAGCAAATAATATCCTATAATATAGTTGCTTTATTTATTGCAAATCATTTGTAATTTCTAATAAATGAAACTCACCTATACATAGAAAATATCCAAACATACAGTTTGGACAGAATAGTATTGATTTACAATCAATACATTATACAAAGCAAGTAAGGCTATGTCAAGATTTTTCGAAAAAGACAAGAAAAAGTCAAATAAAAAGAAAAAATAACAGTATTTATTTGAAGTTAGTAGAATAAATGAAGTGGATAGATTTTAGCATAATCAAAAGGATGTTCACTAAATGTACTACCAATTAGAGTATAATTATTTAATTAAAAAAAGGGTAATAATGAGAGAGTAACTAGTATTTGTGAGGGTAAGTAGCTTGTTAATATAGGTAGTAATATTTCTTTATCTAGGAGTAGAAGAATATGAGCAAATCAAGATTAGAAGCATTTACAGATGGGGTATTGGCAATTATTATTACAATATTTGTTTTGGACTTAGGAAGCCCCGAAAACGGAACTATTAAAGCTTTGATGAGACTAGATTATCATTTCTTTATTTATTTTCTAAGCTTTCTTACAGTTGCAATATATTGGATTAATCATCATCACCTTTTGCAAATAACAAATACAATTAGCGGAAGTGTCCTTTGGTTGAATATATTCTTATTATTGTTTTTGTCTTTATTTCCATTTGCAACTTCCTGGGTAAGTGATAATCCAAGGGATATGGCACCGGAGATGTTTTATGCTGGGATTATGCTTGTGGCAGATGTTGTGTGGCTGTTTTTAGCTAAGGCATTGATTAAGGAAAATGGGTCCAACAGTAGGATTGCCATGGCTTTAGATGGTTCAAGAAAATCTCAAATAACAATTGTGGCTATTGTTTTAGGTATAATAATAGGTATATTTCTTCCTTATGCTCCAATTATCGGATGTATAATTTCTCTTTTACCATGGTTTATTCCGGACAAAAAAATCGAGCAGTATGTTAAAGAAATTTCCGAGGAGGAGAAAACATCTGCAGAGCGAATTAAGGAATTACGAAAAATAATTCATGAAGAATTGGAAGAAAAAGATAAAAATCCTGGGGATTAAAAGTTGAATAAAAAACTATATCCCATTATAATAGGTAAGAAAATGTAAAAGAATTTGGAGGGTGATTATGAAAAAGGAAGATTGTATTTTTTGTAAACTTGCAAATGGAGATATTCCTACTGCCACAATTTTTGAAGATGATGATTTTAGAGTATTCTTAGATGCAGGTCCGGCAAGTCGTGGCCATGCACTTATAGTTCCAAAAGAACATTATGCTAATTTATATGAATTACCAGATGAATTAGCTATGAAAGCTTTTTTACTCGCCAAAAAGTTAATTACGAAACTTACACCAGTATTTAAAGCTGACGGATATAATGTAATTCAAAATAATGGAAGTGCAGCAGGTCAAACAGTTTTTCATTTTCATATGCATTTAATTCCAAGATATGTTGGTGATGATGCTGGTTTTGGATGGAAAGAGCATGAGCTTGATGATGGGACTAGAGATGAAATATTAGAGCTTGTGAAAGGTATATATTTGTAATTATAGATTAAATTGAAAAAGTGATTTATATATAAATGAAATTGGAGATAATAAATAAAATTCTTTATTAAAAAGAGTTATTGGGAGTATACGTATATTAATGTATATGTTGAATTAATTTTAAGTAAGTTTTATATATAAAATAGTAATTGTGAAAGGTTAATATGAGTAAAAAAATAGTTTTAACCGGTGGTGGAACGGCAGGTCATGTTACACCTAATATTGCCCTTATTCCAAAACTCCAAGAAGAAGGATATGAAGTTTCATATATTGGTTCTTATGAAGGTATTGAAAAGGAGCTTATAGAGGAAGTCCCCGGAGTAAAGTATTATGGAATTTCTTCTGGAAAGCTTCGAAGATACTTAAGTGCCAAGAATATATCTGATGCATTTCGAGTTTTAAAGGGCTTAAGAGAAGCTAAAAAGTTAATGAAAAAGATAAATCCAGATATTGTTTTTTCAAAAGGTGGATTTGTTGCTGTTCCTGTGGTATTTGCAGGAGCAGGAAGAAAGATACCTATTATTATTCATGAGTCCGATATGACGCCCGGACTTGCAAATAAACTTTCATTTCCTAAGGCTTCTAAAATATGTTGTAATTTTCCGGAAACATTAAATTATTTGCCGGAAAGTAAGGCGATATTAACAGGTTCCCCTATTAGAGAAGAATTACTTCACGGTGAAGGACATGTAGCCAAGAAAAGTTTAGGTATAACTTCAGATAAACCTGTAATACTTGTTATGGGTGGAAGTCTTGGAGCAGTTGCAGTTAATGAAGCTATAAGAAGAATTTTGCCTACACTATTAGAAAAATATATAGTAATACATATTTGCGGTAGAGGTAAAATTGATGATACCCTTTATGGACTTTCAGATTATATTCAGCTCGAATATGTTAAAGATGAATTAAAAGACATTTTTGCCTTAGCGGATGTGATGGTAAGCCGTGCCGGTGCAAATGCTATTTGCGAGATATTAGCTCTTGCTAAGCCAAATCTTCTTATTCCATTGTCAAAAGCGGCAAGTAGAGGCGACCAGATTTTAAATGCTAGGTCTTTTGAAAAGCAAGGATTTTCAGAAGTGCTAGAAGAGGAAGATATTACAGATGAATTGCTATTAGAAAAGATAGAGAATTTATTTGCAAATAGGGCATCTTACGAAGCATTGATGAAAACTTCTAATCAGAATGATGCTATAAATAAAATAATGGGGTTGATTGAAGGTTTGCTTCTGAAAAATAATCCATAAAAAAGGAGATAAGTTTTGATAGGTATAATTGGTGCAATGGAAGAAGAGGTTTCGGAGATAAAGGATTGTTTAGAGCCGTCAACTCTTTCAATATCAGAAAAGGCTGGAATGGTTTTTTATTCCGGAACACTTTTAGGTCAAGAAGTTACAGTTGTAAGGTCTGGGGTAGGCAAGGTAAATTCAGCACTTTGCTCTCAGGTATTAATTGACGATTTTTATGTAAAAGCTCTTATAAATACTGGAATTGCAGGATCCCTTGATAGAGATATAGATATTGGGGATATTGTAATATCAAAGGATGTAATTCATCATGATATGGATGCCAGTATTTTTGGAGATCCAAAGGGATGGGTTCCAAGAATGGATACTTTAAGTTTTCCTGCAGATGAGGAGCTTATTAAAACAGCTGAAACAGCCAGCGATATTATTGGTATTAGGTCATTTATAGGAAGGGTTGCTACTGGAGATCAATTTGTAGCAAGTAAAGCGACTAAAGAAAGAATAGTAAGTGAATTTGGAGCAATATGCACCGAAATGGAAGGGGCAGGAATTGGCCAGGCAGCTTATATAAATAGAGTGCCTTATGTAATTATTAGAGCCATTTCTGATAAAGCAGATGATTCTGCAAATATGGATTATGCAGAGTTTGAAAGTCATGCTATTGCAAATAGTGTAAAACTTATTTGCAAAATGATGGAGTTGATATAGAAAAAATTTAAGATAGTATATTTTTTGAGTAATATGGATTACAAGTTTTAGAAGCAAATGTAATAAGTTACTCTTAAATATATCTATTGTAGTTTAAAAAGTTTTTTAGTAATAATTATGATATTTTGAATAGTTAGGGGAAATTATTTAAATATAGGTTTTGTTGTGAGGTTACTTATTTAGATGTAATTAAAGTAGAAAATGTTAATTGGGGTTTAGGAGGCAAAATGAGTAAAATTAGTTTGGACTACAGTAAGGCAAGTAACTTTATTAGAGAAGATGAAATAGAAAATATGAAGGACTTTGTTTCATTAGCTAAGGATACATTAGTATCTAAGACAGGTGCAGGGTCAGATTTCTTAGGTTGGATTGACCTTCCTGTTAATTTTGATAGAGAAGAATTTGCAAGAATTGAAAAAGCAGCTGAGAAGATAAAATCAGATTCAGAAGTTCTTATAGTAATTGGTATTGGTGGTTCTTATCTTGGGGCTAGAGCGGCAATAGAATTTTTACGTCACAGTTTTTATAATTCAGTTTCGGGAGAAGTAAGAAAGACACCTGAGATTTATTATGCCGGTAACAGTATTAGCGGTAGATATTTGGAAGACTTAATTCAAGTTGTTGGGGATAGAGATTTTTCTGTAAATATTATTTCTAAATCTGGAACAACAACTGAACCAGCCATTGCTTTTAGAGTATTTAAAGAAAAACTTGAGAAAAAATATGGCAAAGAAGAAGCAGCTAAAAGAATTTATGCTACAACAGATAAGGAAAGAGGAGCTTTGAAAAACCTTGCAAATGAAGAAGGATATGAAAGCTTCGTTGTTCCAGATGATGTTGGCGGAAGATTTTCAGTTTTAACGGCTGTAGGACTTCTTCCAATTGCAGTAAGTGGCGCAAATATTAGAAAGTTAATGCAGGGTGCTGCAAATGGAAGAGAAGAGTGTCTTTTCAATGCTTTTGAAGAAAATGATGCTATGAAATATGCTTGTATAAGAAATATCTTTCATAATAAGGGAAAAGATGTGGAGATATTAGCCAACTATGAACCATCACTTCATTACGTGGCAGAATGGTGGAAGCAACTTTATGGTGAAAGTGAAGGAAAAGACAAAAAGGGCATTTTCCCGGCAGCAGTTGATTTAACAACAGATCTTCATTCAATGGGACAATTTATTCAAGACGGAAGTCGTATTATGTTTGAAACTGTTCTTGCTGTTAAAGATGATGGAGCAAAAGTTGTTCTAGGTGAAGAACCGGTTGATTTAGATGGACTTAATTATCTTGCCGGAAAAGACATGGACTTCGTAAATAAAAATGCAATGAACGGAACTATTTTAGCCCATACAGATGGGGATGTTCCTAACCTTGTAGTTAATATAGAAGATATGAAAGAGGAATCTCTTGGTGAATTATTCTATTTCTTTGAATTTGCATGTGGAATAAGTGGATATATGGGTGGAGTTAATCCATTTAATCAACCGGGTGTTGAAAGCTATAAGAAAAATATGTTTGCTCTTCTTGGAAAACCAGGATATGAAGATGAAAGAGAAGAACTTTTGAAGAGATTGTAAGGTGTTAGCATAATATATTTTTGATGCAAATATTTATATTAGTATTAAACATAGATGTACAATTATAATAATAAGAGTATTTAAAATATGGGATTTTAAAATGCTATATGGATAAATAATTATGATTTAGTTGTATAGGTTTTAAATTAAATAATAAAGTGAGATATTGATTAGAGAGAACTGGTGCTTAAATTGGACTTGATAAATAGAATTCGAGAATTGAATAAAGACGTTTATGGTTTTCATATGCCAGGTCATAAGAGAAATACCGATAAATTTGGAAATGATTTTCCTTTTGATTTAGATGTAACAGAGATTGGAGAATTTGATAATATTTATCATGCCACCGGTATATTAAAAGAAAGTGAGGATATTGCTTCTAAGGTTTATGGGGCAGATGAAACTCATTATCTTGTAAATGGTAGTACTGTGGGAATTTTATCTTCTATTCTTGGAAATACAGAAGAGGGAGATGAAATCCTCATTTGCTATGGTTGTCACAAGTCTGTTTATAATGCTTGCGAATTGGGGAAATTAAAGGTTAGATATTTAATTCCTAGTATAGTTGGATTAAATCCACAGAATTTAAGCTTATGTAAGTCAGCTGATTTTGAGATAACTCCCGATTTGGTTTATGAAAAATTAGAAGAATTTCCAAGTTGTAAAACAGTGGTTATAGTTTCACCAACTTATGAGGGGATTGTATCAGATATACAGGGGATATCTAAGGTCTGCCATAAAAGAGGTGCAGTTCTTATTGTGGATGAAGCTCATGGAAGTCATTTTGGCTTTCATCCCTATTTTCCCAAGAATTCTAACCAGCTAGGAGCCGACATAGTTATTCATAGTCTTCATAAAACCATGCCTGCATTAACCGGTTGCTCTCTTCTTCATTTTAATGGAAAGTTAGTCAATAGAGAAAAGACTTTAAAATATCTAGGTATGTTTCAGACGAGCAGTCCGTCCTATGTATTTATGGCAAATATAGATTATGTAGTTAGAATGTTAGATAATTTAGAGCAAAGAGAAAGATTATTTTCTGAGTATGTAGATATTTTATCTAATCTTAGGAAACAGATAAAAGAAATAGAAGGTTTTACTCTTCTTGAAGCAGGGGAAGATGTTGCATCTTCATATGTTCATTATGATAGAGCTAAAATTCTTATAAATGCTGATAGTCTTGGACTTGATGGAATGAAATTATCTAAAATTTTGGATGAAAAATATAATCTTTTATTTGAATTATCTACTAAAGAGTTTATCTTAGGTATGACCTCTATCGGAGATACTAAAGAAGGATTTGACAGACTTATTATTGCATTGAAAGAAATTGCTGGAAGTAAGTTGAACACTAAAAATCAAGAGATATCAAGTAAAGTTGAATTAGGAAATATTAATAATACTTTACATAATATCGACGATAGTAATAATATTACAGATGATAAAGAATTTAGTCAAAAGGCTAAAATAAAAAAAGAATTTGTAGATATTCCTTATAATATAAAGACTACTGATATTTCTTTAGATGATAGTTTGAATAAAGTATCTGGAAAAACTATATTTGCATATCCACCCGGTTCACCGATTTTAGTTAGAGGTGAAAGAATAAGTGGGAATGTTTTAGACACCATAGAGTGGAGCCTTGCAAATGGGGTAACTCTTGAAGGTATGACTGGAGATAAAATTTCTGTAGTAGATTGATTATGGAAGGTATTTTAAATTGGGAAAGATATTTTGTTTAATTGGAAAAAGTGCATCTGGAAAAGATACCATATATAATGCTCTAATTAAGAATGATGATTTAAAACCTATTGTCCTTTATACAACTAGACCTATAAGAGATGGGGAAATTCCTGATGTAACATATCATTTTGTGGATGATAAAAGACTTGAAGAACTAGATAGATTAGGAAAAGTAATTGAAAAACGTACCTATGATACTGTTTTCGGACCATGGACTTATGCTACAGTTTCATGTGATATAGATTTAAAGAGTAATTCTTACTTAATTATTGGAACATTACAATCATTTGTACAAATAAAAGAATATTTTGGGGAAGAAATAGTGATACCTATTTATATTTATATTGATGATGAAATTAGATATCAAAGAGCCATAGCAAGAGAAGATTTGCAAGAAATTGAAGATGAAGAAGTAAAAGCGAAACTTGAAGAAATAAAAAGAAGATTTAGAGCAGATGAAATAGATTTTTCAGAAGAAAACCTTGCAGTAGCAGGAATTAAAAAAAGATATAATAATTTTGATTTTGATAAATGTTATGAAGAGATTGAGGAAGATATAAAAGAATACCTATAAAGCTAAAAGCCCAATTTATCAACGAATACTCGAAGAAGAACATTCTATGAATGAAAAAGTATATAAGGAATTTGCAATAAAGAGTAACGTTGCAACAGAGATGTCAATTTGGGATTAGATTAAATATTACAAGTGCTGAAAAGAGATTTTCCGCACTTATTTTTTTAGGAGTAAAATTTATATCTCATTTTATTCTTTATAAAGAATAAAATACTTAAAAATATTGACTTTGTTCTTTATAAAGAATAAAATAATAAAAACAGATTGATTTGTTCTTTATAAAGGAGAAACTATGGTTGAGAGAAAAAAATATTTAGATAAAGTAATTCCATTCATAGATAAGGATATAATAAAGGTTATAGTGGGATTTAGGCGTTCAGGTAAATCAATATTATTAAAATTAATTCAAAAATATTTGAAGGATAATGGCAGAAGAGAAGAACAGTTTATTTATATTAATTTTGAAGATTATCAAAACGTTAAATATAAAGATCCAGATATTCTTTATCCTTATATTTTAGAACAGATGGAGAATAAGAGGGAAAAAAATTATGTTTTCTTTGATGAAATTCAAGAATTAAAAGATTTTGAAAAGGTGATTAATTCTCTTAGAGTTATTGAAAATGTAGATGTATATATTACAGGTTCAAATTCAAAATTATTATCTGGTGAATTAGCAACATATCTTGCAGGAAGATATGTAAGTATTAATATTTTTCCTTTTTCATTTGATGAGTATATTGAGGGAAAAAAAGAATTAGGTGAAGATTTTTTAGGAAGAGAAGAATTATTTAATCATTTTATTATAGAGGGTGGTATGCCTTTTATTGCTGCAGGAGATTTAGATAAGCAGTCGAAGGAAACCTATTTGCAAGATATATATGGATCAGTAGTTTTACGAGATATTGTTGAACGAAACAATGTACGAAATGTTGATTTGTTAGATAGAATTATAAAATATATATTTGCAAATGTGGGCAATATTGTTTCGGGTTCAAGTCTTTCAAAATATTTCAAAAGTGAAAACAGAAATATTAATGTAGAAACAATATTAAAATATTTGGGGTATTGTGCAGATGCTTTTCTAATTTATCCTTTACGGAAAAATTCGCTAATTGGAAAAGAAGAACTTCGAGTTAAAGAAAAGTATTATGTTGTAGATCATGGTATTAGAGAATGTTTATTACATACTAATCTAAGAGATATTCAGTTAATTTTAGAAAACATTGTTGCAATGGAAGCTTTAAGTAGAGGGTATAATGTAACTATAGGAGAAGTAGAAAAAAAGGAAGTTGATTTTGTATTAGAAAAAGGGAGTGTAAAAATATATCTTCAAGTTACTTATCTTCTTGCAGATGAGAAAACTGCAGATAGAGAATTTGGTTCGTTACTTTTAATAAATGATAATTATAGAAAAATAGTATTATCATTAGATCCAATCCTTCAACCAAGAGACGGTATAGAACATAAAAAGATATATGATTTTCTTTTAGAAAAGGATTGGTAATCCATTATTTTAAAGAAGAGGCATCTGAAACAGGTATACCATAGCAGACTTTAATTAACTTATATTTATTAGATTACGTTAAAGAAAAGAAAAAAATTGATTTATCATGGAAATAAAATATTTTAGATGAATATAACCATAACAATGCAGAAAAGAGAATTCTTTTCTGCATTGTTTATGTTGAGGGAATTATATTAAATCAAAGAGATTTTTGGAAAGATTACAAATAAATGCACAACTGATACAAACAGATGAATAAAAAGTTTGAGTTTATACATATTTAAGTACTATTTCATTTTATATTTGTTAGACAGTATCTTTATATTATGTTAACTTTCTCTTATAAGATATGAATTTTATAGAATGGAGAAAGTGTATGAAGGGGATTAAAGAAGTAAAGACTTATGAGTTCTTGGAATTTAAGATTGTGCCCAAGATAGTGTTATTTTTTATTGTTTTTATGTTATATTTTTTATTTGCAAATGGGAACGTTGTCCATGGAGCAACAGATCGCACATGGAGTACATTTACAGATGCCATGGCAAAAAATGATTTATCTGGAGATAATGAATTTAATTTAACACTTGAAGAAGGATTTGCAGGTACTATAAACATTAAATCAAACTGTACTGTGAATGTTTATGGAGGCAGTGAAGATGCTCCTATTTATAAGGATGTTGACATTATTCAAGAGCCAACTTTCCTAGTTGATGGAAATTATGATGTTACAATAAATTGGTATGCTTATATTGAAACATCTAGTATGCAGGTTGTTAATATGTCTAATAAAGCATGTACTTTTAATATGAAGGATGGATTAATACAGTCATTAGATCATTCAGGGGACGGTGCACTTAAATGCTTATTTAATGTTAATGTTAATATGATGGGAGGTAAAATATCAGTTATTAAAAATAAAAAAGCTTCATCAAATTCAGTATATGGTATAGATTTTCCCGGTCAAATGCAAAGTACTAATGTTAATATAAGCGGTGGAATAATCGAAATGAAATCATCCGTTCCAATAACAGGAAATTTAGTGGGATTAAATTTACAAAACAATAATTTCCAAATGTCAGGTGGCAAGATTTCTGTTATTCAAGAGGGAGAAGCATCTGCCACGAAAATAGCAGGTATTTCTATTGCTAATTCTGATACAAGTATTTCTGGAGGAGAAATTGAAGCAAAAGCATCAGGAAACTTTTCTTATTTAATGGGAATATATTTTGTTGAGACAATGGTTAAGAATAAAGATATTTCTATATCAAATTGTAATATTATTACAAAAGCCAATAAGTTTGATGATACTATGAAACTAGTTTTTGGGATATATTCAATGGGAAATACCCCTAAATCTATCAATATAGACAACGTTAACTTAGATATATTTGGGAATTCTGCAGCTGGAGTATACATGACCACAGATGGTACAAATAATAGAATGAATAATTCAAGAGTTTTTGCTAAAGGTAAATCATTCACATATGGATTGATGATTGGAACTAGTGAAGCCAATGGATTTCAAATATTAAATTCTAAAATTGTTTCTGTAGGACAACAAGCGTATGGAATTGGTGGTTCAGGTCCAGGTTTAACGATTGAAGGAAATACATTTATATATGGTGAAAGTAATTATGCAAATGGTTTATTAAGTTTAGCAGATGATAAACCTATCTTAGTTACTTTAGATGGTTCACCAGAGCCTTTTGAAGCAGATAATACAACAGGTCTAATGGTATATCAAGATAATTTATTTGAAAATACACTTATTGGCTGGGGAAAAGATGACATTGGCTCACATATTTTCTACGAAAAAGGAACAAATACAGGAAAAGTATACTTAGATAAACAAGTTGTTTTTGATATTAGTGGTACATGGGAAGGAAGTTCCAATAGTTTTAGTGAAGAAAATCCACAGGATTTGAAAATAACAGTAAATAAAGGCAAAAATTATTTATCTTCTTTTCAATTAATTGGAACATTAATGAGAGGAAATATTGTTTTAGACCCAGGAGATTATATCTTAGAAGGTGATAGCAACTATACATCAATAACTCTTAAGAAAGAATTTTTAGAAACATTATTAAACCAAAATAGTACTTATAGTATTAAATTTGAATATATGGGTGGTAGCAGTAAAAGTTTTGATTTTACAGTAAATAAAAAAGCTGATAATTCATCAAGTGGAGGAACAAATACAAATCCTAGTGGTGTAGGTTCTGGAAATAATAATTCAAGTAATGGTAATTTAGGAAATTCTGATACTAACATTAATAGTTCAAAAAATAGCAATTCTATAAAAACAAAAGTTACTGTAAAAAAAGATATAATTCAAACGACAACTAAAGAAAAAACTAAGAAAACTCCAATGACAGGAGATAAAAATAATATCGGTTTATATTTAGTGTTAATGTGTTTTGCCAGTGTAGTTATAGCAACAATAGCGAAAAGCAACATCAAAAGTAACAACAGAAAAAGATGTAAGTATTAAAAGTTAAATATATAAAGCGACATAGTTTTTTAAATAGGAAATTTTATTAAGCATAGCTAAATATAATCAAAATCTAAAAGTACAGGAAAGCAAGACTTTTCTGTACTTTTTACATGTTTAAACTATAAATCTTGACTAAAAGTCCTTTACAGTGTAAAGTAAATAAGTTAAAGTATATGTTTTTTTGGATATGAGTTGGATATTCTGTTATAATTAAGTAAAAATATAAATATAATATCTTAGATAAAAATCACGAGGTAAGATTATGAACAGTTTTAAAGATGTGATAGGACATGATGATATATTAAATTATATAAGAATTGCATCTAAAAGTCAGACGGTTTCTCATGCATATATTATGTATGGAGAAAAGGGTTCAGGAAAAAAGATGCTTGCAAATTTATTTGCAAATACCCTTTTATGTGAGAAAGGTCTTGAGGACCCTTGTAATGATTGTGGTGCTTGCAAACAGATAGAAGCTGGAACCCATCCGGATTTGATTTATGTTACCCATGAAAAAGAGGCAAGTATCGGAGTAGAAGATATAAGACGTCAAATCGGAGATACTGTGGACATCCGCCCATATCAAGGTAAATATAAGATATATATTATGGATAATGCCCAGATTATGACAACGGAGGCTCAAAATGCACTTCTGAAAATTTTAGAAGAGCCACCATCTTATGTAGTGATTATGCTTCTTACAGACAATGTAGATGCACTACTTTCGACTATAACAAGTAGATGTGTTATGCTTCGAATTCATCAGATTAGAGAAGAACTTATTGCTTCTTATCTAGTTGCAAATGAAGGGATTGATGAAGAATATGCCAAGGCTCTTGCGGCATTTTCAAGAGGTAATATTGGAAGAGCTAAAGATTATTTGCATAATGAAGATTATAAAGCTGTAGTCACCTCTGCCTTAAGTTTTCTTACTAATATAGGAGAGATGAGTACTTCTGATCTTATAAATAGAGTAAAAGAAGCCCTTAAATATAAGGTAACCATCAATGAATACTTAGATATTATGTTAGTATGGTTTAGAGATATACTATTATATAAAGCTACTTATGATGTAAGAAAGGTAATTTTCGTAGATAGATTAAAAACTATAAAAGATTTAGCAATGCGTTGCTCTTATGAGGACATTCAGTATATAATAGATAGAATACGTGAGTCTAAAAAGCGTATAAGTGCAAATGTTAATTTTGAACTTACTATTGAATTATTATTTACAGTAATAAAGGAAATATGTGGGTAAAAATCATGTTGTTGATTGAATAATATTTTAAAATATCTAGTCATATAAAAAGAGAATTATTTGCAATTATATTGGATTTAGATAAAAAGATAATATTTGCGGTAAAATTATATAAGTGATATAGAGTATAATGAAAAGAATAGGAGTTATATGGTAAATATAGTAGGAATTAGATTTAGAAGAGCCGGGAAAGTATATTACTTTAATCCGAAAAATATTGACTTAAAAGTTGGAGACCATGCCATTGTTGAAACTGCAAGAGGAGTAGAATATGGTGATGTGGTTCTCGGACCAAGAGAAATAGAGGAAAGTCAGGTAGTACAACCGTTAAAGGATATTATTAGAAAAGCCACTCCAAAAGATGATGAAATTGATGCAGCTAATCGAATTAAAGAGGAAGAAGCCAAGGGTATTTGCCTTGAAAAGATTACCAAACATGATCTAGGAATGAAGCTTATTGATGCAGAATATACTTTTGATAATGCTAAGGTTTTGTTTTATTTTACAGCGGATGGACGTATTGATTTTAGAGAGCTGGTTAAAGATTTAGCATCTGTTTTTCATACAAGAATTGAGCTTAGACAAATAGGAGCAAGAGACGAAACCAAAATTCGTGGAGGAATTGGAGTATGCGGTAGAGCCTTATGTTGTAATACCTATTTATCAGAGTTTAAGCCAGTGTCTATAAGAATGGCGAAAGAGCAGAACCTAAGTCTAAACCCATCTAAAATATCTGGAGTTTGCGGTAGACTTATGTGTTGTCTTGCAAATGAAGAAGAGACTTATGTTGAACTTAATACTTATCTTCCAAATGTGGGAGATAAAGTAAAAACTCCAGACGGAACTTTTGGCGAGGTAGGAGCTGTAAGTGTACTTAGAGGTTTAATACGAGTTATAGTAGAAGATAAAAAAGGTGAGAAAGAAATTAAGACTTATCACGTTTCAGAACTAGAATTTAAAGCAAGAAGAAAGAAAGTGAAACTTACAAAAGAGGAAATTCAAGAATTAAAAGAACTTGAAGAAGCTCCTAAATTAGAGAATGACTAAATATGGATAATAATATACTTAAACCCGGAGAACGACTTGACGATCTTCAAAATAAAGGATATGAGATAATTCAAGACGATAATCACTTTTCTTTTGGAGTTGATGCAGTTTTTCTTTCTGATTTCGTAAGAGTTAAACCAAAGGATAAAGTCCTCGACCTAGGAACGGGTACGGGGATTTTACCAATTTTAATAGCAGCTAAGACGGAAAGTAAAAGGATTGTTGGGTTAGAAATTCAAGAAACTTCAGCTGATATGGCAAAAAGAAGTGTTCTTTATAATCATTTGGAAGATAGGGTTGAAATTAAAGTTGGAGATATTAAAGAGGCTTCCACATTATTTTGCAGGGAGACCTTTAATGTTATTGTAACTAATCCACCCTATATGAAAAGTGGACATGGATTTTCAAATGTTTCTGATGAAAAAAGTATTGCCAGACATGAAATTTTAGTTGATTTAGAGGATATTTGCAGAGAAAGTAGTAAAATACTTCCAGAAAAAGGTACATTGTTTATGGTTCATAGACCTTTTAGACTAACTGAAATTATATATAAAATGAAAAAGTATCATATAGAACCTAAACGAATAAAATTTATTCATTCATATATTGATGATGAACCTAAACTTGTATTAATCGAAGGTTTAAAAGGAGGAAATTCTGGGGTAAAGATTGAACCTCCTGTTGTTATGTATGAAAGAAGTAATAAAGGTAAGTCAGATTAGTATAGTGCTTTTGGTTAGTTTTAGAATTTTTGATGACTATAATTATTGAGAAATAAATACCTTCATCATGATTATGTTAGTAAAAAATATATAAATAATTATTGAAATAGAAACTGAGGTATAGATGGAAGATTACGGGATATTATATTTAGTTGCTACTCCCATAGGCAATTTAGAAGATATGACTTATAGAGCTGTAAGAATATTAAATGAAGTTGATTTAATTGCAGCAGAAGATACAAGGAATAGCATTAAGCTTTTAAATCATTTTGAAATTCATACTAAAATGACTAGCTATCATGAATATAATAAGATTGAAAAAGCAATAAAATTAATAGAAATTCTTAAAAGTGGTAAGAATATTGCATTAATTACAGATGCAGGTATGCCTGGAATATCTGACCCAGGTGAAGACTTAGTTCGTATGTGCCATGAAAATAACGTAGATGTTACAGTTGTTCCGGGAGCGTCTGCCTCTGTTTCAGCCCTTGCTTTATCAGGATTACCAAGTAGAAGATTTGTATTTGAGGGATTTTTGCCTACAGAAAAAAAAGAAGTAGAGATAGTTTTAAATAGATTAAAGGATGAAACAAGGACTATTATATTATATGAAGCTCCTCATAGATTAAAGAAAACCTTAAATAGATTATTTCAGAGTTTGGGAGATAGAAAGGTTTCTATTTGCAAAGAGATTACTAAAAAGTACGAAAATGTAATGGTTACCTATCTTTCGGAAGCCCTAGGTTTTTATGAGGACAATACGCCTAAGGGAGAATATGTTCTGGTTATTTCAGGCAGAGATGAGAAAGAGATAGAAGATGAAAGCAGAGAAGTTTTCCTTACAATGTCTATTGATGAACATATGGATATGTATTTAAATAAGGGAATGGATAAAAAAGCTGCAATGAAGCAGGTAGCTAAAGATAGAGGAGTAGGGAAAAGAGAAATTTATCAAGAATTGATAAAAAGTGATGACAGTAGGTGATAAGATTGAAAATAAACTTACCGGAAAATGTAGAATTAATAATTCGAAAATTAAATGAAGCAGGTCATGAAGCATATGCAGTGGGAGGATGTATTCGGGATGTAATTTTAGGTAGAGTACCAAATGACTGGGATATTACAACCTCGGCAGTGCCTTGTGAAATAAAAAAAGTGTTTCGAAGAACCTTTGATACTGGAATAAAACATGGTACTATAAGCGTTCTTTTATATAAAGATATTTATGAAATTACTACGTATAGAATAGATGGAGAGTATTTGGATTGTAGACATCCAAGCCAAGTGCTTTTTTCAAGAAGTTTAAAGGATGATTTAAAGAGAAGAGATTTTACTATGAATGCCCTTGCATACAATGATGCAGATGGACTAATAGATTTATTTAATGGGTTAAAAGATATAGATGATAAAGTTATAAGAGCTGTTGGAAATCCTTATGAAAGATTTACAGAGGATGCTCTTCGAATTTTAAGAGGGATTAGGTTTTCCAGTCAATTGGGATTTACAATAGATGAAGAAACTAAAGAAGGAATGAAGGGATTAGCCCCTAATCTTAAGCGAATTAGTGCAGAAAGAATACAGGAAGAATTAGTTAAATTATTAGTTTCAGATAGACCGGATACTTTGCGAATGGCATATAAGCTTGGTGTAACTAAGGTCATTCTGCCAGAATTTGATAAAATGATGGAAACAACCCAAGAAACTATTCATCATGATAGAAGTGTTGGGGAACATACCATAAAAGCCATGTTAAATATACGTGCCGATAAGGTGTTAAGGCTTACAATGCTTTGCCATGATATGGGAAAACCTGCATTAAAGACTTTTGATAAAGAGGGTGTAGCTCATTTTAAGAAACATTCTAAGGAAAGTTTTGAAATGACTAAAGTGATATTAAGGCGACTAAAATTTGATAATGATACTTATAATAAAGTAACTAAACTTGTATATTATCATGATTATAGAATGGAAGCAGATAAGAAACATGTCCGTAGGGCAATTAATAAAATCGGGAAAGATTTGTTTCCTTTATATATAGAAGTTAGAAGAGCAGATGCATTATCTCAAAGCGAGTTTATGCGAGAAGAAAAGTTAGAAGATATTGATAATATTGAAAGGTTATTCTACGAAATTCTCTCTGCAAATGAAGCAGTAACTATTAAAGATTTAGCCATTAATGGAAAAGATTTAATAAATATGGGTGTAGAACAAGGAACAAAGATTGGAGAAATCTTATCATATCTTTTGGAATTAGTCTTAAATGATCCGGAATTGAATGATAAGGAAAAGCTTCAAGATATAGTGAAAGAAAAATATATGTAAAGATAGTTTTATATATAGGTTTTAATATTAGTATTGTATAATACTGTAGTTGAAATAATTATGTTTTAATATGAGAAAAATATACAATATAAGAAAACATTTTATTTTAAATTATGTAGTAAAAATGGGGATTATAAATTTATTATAGATTTATGTATTAGTATAATAAGGGTTTTTAGAAATAAAAGTAAAACTTATAATGAAAAGGATACAGATATTTATGATTAATTATAATAAATTTAAAAGAAATACTGATAAAATAAAGGAAAAGATATGGAATTTGTCTACCGATTTTAGAGATGGTCTAATAGATGAATTTATTCAAGTGATTATGGATTTACTTAATATTTCTGAAGTTCAAGAGATGAAAGAGTATATTCATCATGGAGATAAAACTCTTTTTGACCATAGTATTCATGTAGCTTATTTTAATTTTTTATTTGCAAAGTTTTTTGGATTAGATATTAAAAGTGCTACAAGAGCGGGACTTTTACATGATTTGTTTCTTTACGATTGGCATGACCATTTTAGAGAAACCGGCAATATGTTTCATGGTATAACTCATCCTGCAGTATCCCTTAAAAATGCAAACCGTATTTGCAAATTAAATAAAAAAGAAAAAAATATAATTTTAAGTCATATGTGGCCACTTACATTGCACTATATTCCAAGATGCAAAGAGGCATATTTAACCACAGTTGTTGATAAGGTTGTAAGTGTTTTTGAGAAGGTTGATCAGGTAGTAAGAAAGTAAAGTATGTTATTATATAGAGGTATTTTGTTAGATTAGTTTTATGGAGATAAAGGATAGTATTAATTAGGTCTTGTTAAAAAATGTAGCTTTAATTACATATAAAAATAGAGGTTTTGATGGATATAAATAAAAGGATAAGAAAAATATTTAAAAAAAGCGATGCTGAAATACCAGATGATGGTCTTTTAGAAGAAATTGTAGAAGATTTAAAGTATGAGCATCTTTCCGATGAAGAACTTGAAGCTGATAGAAAAAGGGTGGCAAGGAAAAAAGTAATTAAAATTGCCCTTGTTTTGATTGTCCTCTTAGCTATAGTTTTGAGCATATTTTATTTTATAGATACAACTACATATAAAAAGGTTAATGTGGAAGCTTCTGTTAAATTATCTGACAGCGGAAATAGTAATATTGGATATGATTATTTTTATTCTGAAATTATTAGATATTCAAGAGAAGGCATTTCTCTTATTGATAAAAATGGAGATGAGGATTGGAACCAAGCTTATTCTATGAATAATCCTACATTTGAAAAAAGCAAGACATTTGCAATTGTTTATGATAAAAGTGGCACAAAAGTAGAATTATTAGATAAAAATGGATTAGTAAAAGAGTATAATACTAAGAATAGTATAGCTAAAGCAAAGGTAAATGAGGCAGGTTATGTGGTTACCCTTGAAAAGGTAACTGATGGATTTCAGATTATTTGCTATAACACTATGGGAGATGTACTTGCTTCTTTAACTCCGGATATGCAAGAGATAGGTTATCCAATAGATGGCGCTTTGTCAGTAGACAAGGAAACTTTGGTGGTGTCTTATATGTATGTGGACAATGGTACCATAAGTTCTAAGGTTAAGTATTATAATTTCGGCAAATTAGGAGATAGTAAGGTTAATAATGAAGTGTTTTCAAAGAATTATAAAGGTCTTCTAATTGGAGAAGTTACTTTTGTTTCAAATAAAAGAGTTCTTCTTCTAGGAGATAAACGTTTTATAATTAATTCTGGAGTTAAGACTATAAAGGAAGTTGCAAATGTAAAAATTCCTCTTAATATAAAATCAGAGGCAGTAGATGGAAATAATATTGTTCTTCTTTTAAAGAATAAAGATAAATCTGGATATAGATTAAATATCTATAATAGAAAAGGAAGTTTAGTTCATTCTAGAGATATTGTAAGAGATTATGAAAATTTTGACTTAGTAGATGGCAAGGTTCTTCTTTATCAGGATAAAGATTTTTATGTACTAAGCACATCAGGTTATGTAAAGTTTAATGGAAGTTTGCCTGATGCAACTAAGTGTATCTATCCGGTTTTTGGAGTAAATAAATATATTAGTGTAACAAATGAAGGTATTGAACAGTTATTACTTACAAAGTAATTCAGTCGTGGTAATGTTGTTTTATAAAGCTAATAATTAACTTAGTTTGGGTGAGATAATTTAAATTTCACTAACACAGTTTAATGGAGGTAAAATGAATTATCTTTTTATTGGAGTGGTGATAGTTTTAGTAGGTGGCTTTGCCTTAGGATTAAAAAATGGAGTAGTTAAAATGGCTATTTCTCTTGCTGTATCTATAGTGTCTATTATTTTAACTATTATTATTTCCCCTATAGTTTTTAAACTATTGACAGAAAAAAAAGTCACAGAGGCAGCTGCATTTGCAATTACACTTATTGGGTTATTTATTATATTGAAGATTGTAACTTATATAGTCGAGGCAATGGCAGAATTTCCTATCATTAGCATTGTAAATAGACTTATTGGTGGAGTAGTAGGTCTTTTAGGTGCTTTAGTTTTCGTGTGGATAGTATTTGCAATAATTATGGTAATAAAAGATTTAAGTACAGGGAAGATGTTATACAATTTAATTGAAAAGAATTATTATCTTGAACTTATATGGGATAGTAATCCGATACTTAAATTTTTAAAGTAAGATAAGGCATTTAAGGCTAATCTGCTTGAGTATAAGGGAAATCTTATATAAATGAAAAAAATATTTTATTATAGATATTTATTTGTAAAATATGTTTTTTATCGGAGAGAGGTAATATTGAATAGTAGTAAAGTTTTAAAAAAAAGTACCATTAAAAGAACTAAAGATGAGAAATATATGATTAGGGCTTTAAAATTGGCAGATAAAGCATATCAATTAGGCGAAACGCCTATAGGTTGCGTGATTGTTAAAGATGATAAAGTATTAGTACAAGCATATAATCGAAGAAATACAGATAAAAACACATTAGCTCATGCGGAGATGCTTGCTATAAAAAAAGCATGTAAAAAACTTGGGGATTGGCGACTAGAGGGATGTACCATGTATGTAACTTTAGAGCCATGTCCTATGTGTGCAGGAGCCTTAGTTCAATCACGAATTGATAGAGTAGTTATTGGGGCTATGAATCCTAAGGCTGGATTTGCAGGTTCTTTAATCAACCTTTTTGATGTAGAAGGATTAAATCATAAAGTCCAAATAGAAACGGGAGTTATGGCAGAGGAAAGCAGTGAACTAATGAAAAGTTTTTTTAAAGAATTAAGGGCAAATAAAAAAGAAAGTAAGAGTATTAAGGAAGGAGGATATAAAGATAAGATATAAAAATGTATTAAAAACGTGCTAGCCACAGTTCGAATCCAGCCAAAAGACGTTACTTCTGTAGTTAACTCGGTTCAGGTAACCCTATGGCACCCGAAAGGTTCTACTTAGTGCTGCTTGGTTCCCCACCTGACACGGTTCGTAGATTTTCGTCGCATAGGACCCGAACCTTCAGCATCACTTGCAAAAGGCGGCTCTCCCAGCCTAAGACCCTCATATGTGGCTTCAGTCCCCACTATAGCGGATTGTGGGAAATAAGGCACCGCTAACGCCCCGACTTGCACGAAAACCATTGTAACGTGTTTGCAAATGAATGTCAAATGAAATATTAAAACATAGTAGAAAGATATAAAAATGAAAATACTTTTAGTTGCAGTAAATGCAAAATATATACATTCAAATTTAGCCGTTCTAGATTTAAAAGCTTATATCCAGAAAAATTTAGGACAGTTTGATACCAATAGAAAAAGTGATTTTACAAAAGAGCTTAATGATAAAAACTCTTCTGAAAAAAATATTTTGGAGGAAGTAAATTATAGTATTAATAAAGATATAGATAATAATGCTAGTAAAAATAAGGATATTGAACAGGATATAAAAGTAGAAATTGGCAATTATACTATTAACCAAAATCTTTCTGATATACTTGCTGAAATATACCAAAAAGAAGCGGATTTTATAGGCTTTTCATGTTATATTTGGAATATCGATTATGTGTTAAAGATAGTAAAGGATTTAAAGAAGATAAATCCTAATCTTAAAATACTTTTAGGTGGTCCGGAAGTAAGTTATAGAGCTAATAGCTTGCTACGAGATTATAACGAAATTGATTATATTATTAGAGGAGAGGGAGAAAAACCTCTTCTTGAGCTGATAAAAGGACAAAACTTACCTTTGAAAGATAAGTTAAGTATTCCTTCATTATCATTTAAAGTGGATAAAGATGTTTTTTATAATACATTTGCAAATGAAAAGGTCGAGTTTTTTGATAGTTTTCCATGGAGAGAAACAAAGGATTATGTATATATAAATACATTTGCAAATGAACCTATGGACTTAAGTCAGGTTCCCTTTGTATATGAAGATTTAACTGAATTTGCAAATAAAATTATATATTATGAAAGCAGCAGAGGGTGTCCTTTTAATTGCAGTTACTGCCTCTCTTCAATTGATAAAAAGCTTAGATTTAGAGATTTAAGTTTGGTAAAAAAAGAGCTTAAATTTTTCCTTGAGAATAAAGTAAAACAGGTGAAGTTTATAGATAGAACTTTTAACTGTGACAAAAAGAGAACAAAGGAAATATTTAAATTTTTAATTGAGAATGATAATGGAATTACTAATTTTCATTTTGAGGTAAGTGCAGATTTATTTGATGAGGAAGAGCTTCTTCTTATGAAGAAGATGAGACCGGGGCTTATTCAGCTTGAGATTGGTGTTCAATCCACTAATGAGAAAACTATATCTGAAATTCATAGAGTTATGGATTTAAATAAATTAAAAGAAAATGTGCATCAAGTTAATTCCTATGGAAATATACATCAACATTTAGATTTAATTGCAGGACTTCCATTTGAAGATCTGGAAAGTTTTAAGAAATCATTTAATGAAGTTTATGATATGAAACCTAATCAGCTACAATTGGGATTTTTGAAAGTTCTTTCTGGTTCATATATGGATGAAATGAAAAAAGAGTATGGGCTTATTTATACAAGCGGACCACCCTATGAGGTGCTAAAAACTAACTGGCTATCTTATAATGATGTACTTCTTTTGAAAGGTGTAGAAGAGATGGTGGAAGTGTATTATAATAGTGGGCAGTTCGCAAATACAATAGAGTATTTAGATAATAAATTTTCTTCAAAATTTTCCTTGTATTATGAGCTTTCTAAGTTCTATAAATTAAAAGGATATATGGATATTCAACATAAAAGAGCTAGAAGATATGAAATAATGTTGGAATTTATAGCTTATTTGAATAAAAATATAAGTAATAATATAGAAGATAAAGTAGATACTAAAAAAAGTGTACGGGATATGGATAATAGTTATTCTATTAAATCGAAATTATTAAAAAGTAGTATAGGTAGTGATTTTAATGAAATTATGAGGATTATTAATATTGATTTGGTAAGAGAACTTTTGATTTTGGATTATTACCTTAGAGAAAATGCTAGATCTCGTCCGGCTTTTGCTGGGACTTCATTACTTTCTTATAGAGAAGCTAGAGAAATCAGTGAAGCTAATGGTTTAAAAGGTGATAAGGATATACACGTTGAAAAGTTAAAAGAGTTAGATGTTACATATATCTTTGATTATAGTAAAAGAGATGCTTTATCTAATAATGCTAAGTTGATTGATGCCACAAATATAGTAAAGAATTAGAAATTACTATTATGTTTTAAAGTAGCCTACTATATTTAATAAGTGGCAATTATTTAATATTAAAAATAATTTTGAAAAATAGTTGCATTTTTGTTTAATAGTCTTTATCATATTAGATTAGATAGTCAAATCATTTGCCTATCATATGGAGAATAAATTGAAAAAGAGAACAAAGGAAATATTAGATATTTTTGATGATATTTATGGGCATATGTATAAGTGCTATTTGGATTATAAAAACCCTTGGCAGCTACTTATTGCTACTATTTTAAGTGCCCAGTGCACTGATGCAAGAGTAAATATTGTCACAAAAGATTTATTTGCAAAATATAAAAGTGTAGATGATTTTGCTAATGCGGATTTGAAAGAATTGGAACAGGATATTCATTCCACCGGTTTTTATCACAACAAGGCAAAGAATATTATTGCTTGTATGAGAAAGTTAAAATTTGAGTTTAACTCTGAAGTGCCAAGTGACATAGATGAGCTTACATCTCTCCCAGGAGTGGGGCGTAAAACTGCAAATGTAATTCGCACGCATATTTTTAATATTCCAAGTGTAGTTGTGGACACTCATGTGAAGCGAATTGCAAATCGCTTAGGATTAACTAAAAATCAGGATCCGGTGAAAATAGAATTTGATTTAATGAAAGAACTTCCTAAAGACCATTGGTCAAGCACAAATACTCAATTTATTGCCTTTGGTAGAGAAATTTGTAAAAGCCAATATCCTAAATGTGAGATGTGTAGATTGACGAAATATTGTAGCTATTTTAAAGCTAATAAAAGATAAATGTAATTGAAAATCAAAATATATAAATAATTAGGGGTTATTTTTAGTAAGGCGAAAATTGTGATATACAATTTTGAAAATTGCTTTACGGGTAATACATTGAATATAGTAGTTAGAGAGTAAAAAGAAGATATAAGGAGACTAAAAAATGGATTTTAATAATAAAAAAACAAGAAGAATTATTACAATAGTTGTATTAGTAGTTATTGTAGCAATGGTTGCCACAATGGTTATTCCAGCTTTAATGGTTTAATTATGGAAGCTGGGTTAGGAATAATACAGGTTGGATATGCAGGGCTTTCTGGTACTTTAGAGATTTTAGATAAATATAGAGAAGAAATTTTAAAAAGGACTAATGAGGATTTTATAGCTTCATTAGAAGAGGATAGAAAGTCTTTTTATTATATAGAGAATAATAAGATTTCTAGTGATTTATTAGATGAAGAAATTAGTTTAGAGTTTACTTCTGAAGATTTTTTTATTCGTCGTCTTGGTAGTCTTGGAGTTTTTGGAGCTTTGTATCAATTTGCAAAGGATAATTCTGTAGGAATTGAAATATATGGAATGGATATTCCAGTTATTCAGGAAACTATTGAGATTTGTGATATGTATGATTTAAATCCATATAAGTTATATTCTAAAGGAAGCTTTTTGATTATTTGCAAAGAGGCTCTTAAAATTCAAAATGATTTAAGTAATCTGGGAGTAGTGTCAGGGATAATTGGGGTGACTATAGATACTCAAGATAAAATACTTCATGGAAAAGACCATGTTGGAAAATTAATGAAGACAAAGGTTGATGAAATCCAGAAGATACGAGAAGATAAAGAATAATAAAGAGTAGTTTAGCTAAAATAAATATTTTTGGACAGTGAGATTTTTCTAGAGATAGTCTATGAAAAATAATTATTTTTAAGGAAAGAAATTACGAAAAAAGAAGAGAAAAATTATGTTAAATATAGTTTTACACGAACCGGGAATACCCCAGAATACAGGAAATATTGGTAGAACCTGTGATGCAACAGGAGTTAGACTTCACCTTATTGAACCACTTGGATTTAAACTAGATGAGAAGTCACTTAAAAGAGCAGGAATGGATTATTGGCAAGACCT
>JAISGP010000059.1 GCA_031263035.1 Lachnospiraceae bacterium
ATTCTTTCATATTTTCCAGAGGATATAGATGCCTCTGTAGGTGGACACTATGTTATTACAGATAAAATAGATAAAAGTATAACTGCTTATCCTGATACACTTAGGGTTTATGTAGTTCCCTCGATGGATACGGTAGTTGAGAAAAGTTATCAAATTCAAGAAGAAACTCATTATGAAAAAAGTTTTGATAAAGATACTAATACTTTAGAAGTTCGAATAACTAATGAAGGTATGGAGTTTTTGGGAGTTCGTGCAGAGGAGTATAAGGATCAATATATAAAACTTATGTTTGATAATCATCTAGATAATTCTGCTGTAAAAGGGGTAGATATTTATAGTTATGCAAGTGTTGAATATAGTATTCCTAAAGTTCAAAATAGAGCAGTAAGACTAAATCCATCTGATACTGGAATAAAGTATAGAACATTAACAGCAGAAGTAAGCGAGAATCCGGAAGTGCATACTGGGCAATTTCCCCTATATAAGGTTGATGCAAATAATAAAACAAAGTATTTAGAAGGTGCTAAATTTGGAATTGCTGAAAGTGAAAAAGATGCTAGAAATGGTAAATTTGTTCAAATAAAAACAACTGATAAAAATGGATATATACTTTTTTCTGGACTTAAATATGGAGAAGACGGAGATAATGCTAAAGAAAGCAGTAAGTTGCATGATTACTGGTTAGTGGAAATCATGGCACCTAAAGGATATATAAAATTATCTGAACCTGAAAAAGTAAAATTTAATTATATTCAACATAAAAATGGAGAAAATTATATTGGAGATATAACCGTATATAATGAAAAAATTAAGGGAGTATCTTCAAAGAATAAAAATATAGTAAAAACAGTTTTAGATAAGGTAAAAACAGGAGATGTTTCCTCTATAAATATTTTAGTTGGTGGACTAGTTCTGTCAGTGGGAGTTCTTTTACTTATTTTTAGAAGAAGAGTTATTAGTAGGTGAATAAAATGAAGAAAACTAAGAAAATAATATATATAGTAACTACTATCTTAGTTTTTATAATTGGTTTTACTATACTCTTTTTACCTACCATTAGAAATATAATCAACGAAAGACGTAGCTCTTATGCAATAAATAATTATGATAAGAAATATAAGAATTTAAGTAGTGAAAAAATAAAACAAGAATGGAAACTAGCCAAAGACTATAATAAGAATTTAAAATTATCTTCCTTTTCCGACCCATTTGAAAAAAGTGACCGAGTAAATCTTAAAAAATATAATCAAGTATTGAATTTAACCGGTGATGGTATGATGGGACATATTGAAATTCCTAAAATAAATGTTCACCTTCCTATATATCATGGAACGGATAAAAAAGCTTTATTAAAAGGTGTTGGGCATCTAGAGGAATCCCATCTTCCAATAGGTGGAAAAGGAACTCATGCCGTTTTAACAGGACATACAGGCATGGAGGCTGCTAAATATTTTACGGATTTAACTAATTTAAAACAAGGAGATAAGTTTTATATTAAAGTTTTAGATGAAACTCATGCTTATGAGATTAGTCAGATTAAAAAAGTTTTGCCTGATCAGGTTAATGATTTAGTACCTGTAAGTGATAAGGATTTAGTTACATTAGTAACTTGTACACCCTATGGAATAAATAGTCATAGACTACTAGTGACAGGAGAAAGAGTTCCTCTATCTGAAAAGGATTTATCAGAAAATAATAGGAAGAATACTTCACTATTATCAAAAGAAATGATGATTGTTGCAGCGCTAGTAATCTTAGTAGTGTCTGTATTAATAATAGTTATATGGAGAAAAAGACGTAATAAAAGAAAAGTGTAAGTGATTATTATAATCGTAGTTGTAGCTGTAGTAATCAAAAATATAGATAAGTCATTATAATAAAAGATGCAGAAAGTTGAAAATTTCAATTTCCTGCATCTTTTATGTTTATACTATTTTACGTAAATAGTGTATTAAGTTAAATCTAAATATAATGTATTTTTTGTATTATGGTTTTTCGAAATCCTATAGTTATACTAACTCTTTAGTTGTTGAAAAAGTGATTTTGAGTAGTGGTCTATAGCATTAGGTGTTAGCATATTATATTTTTCTTTAACACATTTAAAATATTCTGCTATTTTATCCTTGTGGATAATTCGACTAGAATTATTATATTGAGATAATTTACCTCTTGTACTAAGCCATGGTAATTC
Source organism: Lachnospiraceae bacterium (assembly GCA_031263035.1). GTDB lineage: Bacteria > Bacillota > Clostridia > Lachnospirales > Lachnospiraceae > JAISGP01. The sequence goes on from JAISGP010000059.1 coordinate 2,192, forward strand.
GGAACGGGTAAAACGTTTTAATACTATACCACTATAACAAGCGAAACTTCGTATCACGGAAGCTAATACTATTTTCTCACAAGAACTTAGAGAGGAAATATCAACATCCTTTTCTTCTTTTCTAAAAGGTATATAAGAGTAGTCTTTATATTTGTTATAAATACTCGGAAAAACAGGTCCTGTACTCCAAGCTTCACAGTCTTCCTTAAAAAGAAATGTTTCATTAAAAGCATAATAAAACCCTTGAACATAGTATAAAAGCTTTTGAAGCGTATAAACACTTATATCTTCACAATAAATTAGAAGATATTCAGCTATTTGATCAATTTTAGAAATATTTTGAGGTTTATTTTTAATCAGTTTTTCAACAGCTGTTTTACTTTTTGTATAGGTTTTTTCTGAAGGTAAAATATCTTTATTCTTTTCTAACAGTTTAAGGTAAGCATGGGGATCATTATAAAGTTTTAAAAGTGTATCTGAATAGTTTTTAGTTGGAATATCTCCATTGTAGTATCTTGTATATGTTTGCTCACCCCAGCCCAGTAGAAGAGACAATGGACGTTTACCTATCCCATACATTTTAGGAAGTTTTTTGATTAAATCCCATGAGATAAGATTGTTTTTTTCTCTATAAGCTTTTTCTAGCCGAATATTATTAAAATCTTCTACATATTTTGAATCTAGCAAATGGTTACATTCAGAACATTTTGCTTCTCGGCCAAAGTATACATACTCCTTTCCCTTGATTTCCCCTTTAATTTTCTTATCAACAAAAGAGATAATAACCTCTTTTGAACAGGCTTCGCAATAGCCTTTAGTTAAGTTCATCTTGATTAACCCCCTCGTTTAACAAATGTTTTCTTTATTCATAATAAAAAGTTGACTAATTTTGCAAATGATACAATATATAATTAAAAAATTATAAAAAAAACGTACCAATTAGCCAAATGAAATATAACATGCTTGGATAATGAAAATGCAATATATAAGGCATTAAGACATATAAAGTACATATTTTTTAAAAAATACCATAATGGTACAATTAGTAAAAAACTAGTAAAAAACTAGACCTTTTGTATTGATATTCACTTCGAACTCCGTTAACATATTAATTGCAAAAAGGACACACGTTACAGAATAATATTAAAATATTATTAAAGTATTATATCATATATGTAAAGTAATTCATAGCATATTTTTCACCTAATGTTTATAAAAAGACGACATAAGGGGATTGACATTAATGATTATTAATGATTATTAATGATAAAATCTATTTAAGATAGATATTGCTCAAAAGTGAAAAATAATAATATGCAGGTTTATGATTGTACTTATATAGTTAAATGATTGATACTGGTAACCATCATATATAAATATAGACTTGAAAATAATAAAACTAGATTATAGGTACCTGAAATATTTATTTTAGGTATATATTTTTGCTTATAAAGTAGTTAACTATACGGATACAGTTTATTTGGAATTGGGAGTTTGGTTTAATGAAAAAAATAATTCAAAGAACAATAAGTTTGTTTGTTATAGTAGGCATGATTGTAACAACTATGTTAGGAAATGAAAAGTTATCATTTGCAGAGGGTGCCAATGGTGAAACCACAGTGAAAAGTCAGACCACAGCCGGTAGTTCATCTTCTAAAGATGAGCAAAAGGATAGTGTTACTTCTACTGATACGCAAAATGATAGTACTGTTAAAAAAGATACTACTAGTGAAGAAAAGACAAATACAACTTCTTTAGATACTACAGATGAGGAAAAGACAAATACTACTATTTCAGAAAGTACATTAAATAAAAGTTTAAAATCAGTGGTAGAAACAAAAGATGGCTTTGATATTTTACCAACCTCTAAAGCTGATGTGTACGCTGCAATTAATAAATATAAGAATGAATTAAAGCTAAACAAAGATACTGCTGTAAAACCTCATTGGCAAGAAGCAATTTCAGTATTATATATACCTGATGGATATGAGTTGAAACATGTTACTGATGATGAAACCTTTGGGCAAGAATATTATACATTTGCAAAAGAAGAAAACGACTATGATATTCAACCTACATCATTAGAAGAAGTTACAAGTGTAATAAATGAGTATTTTGATAAATTCATAGCAGCTTTAGATAAAGGTGATTTAGAAAAAGCAGTAAGTTATGAAAAACCTCATTTTAAATATGATATTCCAAAGGAATTTATTCCTCGTGGATATAATTTTAAAAAGATAACAAATGATGAAGATTTCAAAGAGCCATATTATACCTGCTACATGGGAAGTCAAACGCTTTATCCTAAATGGCAAAATAGTAGAAGAAGTTTGACAAGAGATTTTTATACCAGTGGTTTAGGAACATCAGAAGATAATCCGTATCTTATAAGTAATTATGATGATTTAAAGGAATTATCTAATGAAGTAGCTGCAGGAAATACATTTGAAGGATATTATTTTAGAGTTACAGCTGATATTGATTTAAGCGGAGATAGTAATTGGATTCCTATTGGAAATAGTGAAGAAGAGTTATCCGATGATTATGAAATAGGTAGTCGTTCAGATCCTTTATATGATGCTGAAGAGGCAAGACCTTTTATGGGAAGTTTTGATGGAGCTAATCATATTATATCTAATATGACTATAGCAAAAGCAAAAAGTAATGAACTTGGAGATTATAACGGATTATTTGGTTTTCTATATAATGGCTCAATAAAGAATGTTGAAATTGATGGAGCAAGTGTTACCGGTTGTTCCGGTACAGCAGTTTTACTTGGTCATGGAAGAGATTCTGTAAATATAACAGGATGTACTGTAAAAAACTCTACAGTTAATTGCAATAAGGATAGTGGTAATTATGGAGTTAGTGGACTAGTAGGAATTATTAGAAGTGAAAAATCAGATGTTGTAAACATAAAGGATATATTAATTGATAATACTAACGTGACAAGTACAGCAAACGATGGTAGTACCGGTGGAGTAATTGGAAAAATTTCAGTTATTGAAGATGAATCAGAAGAATTAACGAAAATAAATATTGAAAATTGTATATTTAAAAATGGGAATGTAACAGCTGAAGATAATCTTTGTGGTGGACTTATTGGTGAGTTAAACAACAAAGGAGTAAAAAATAACGAAATTTCAATTAAGAACAATAGTTTTGATAATGTAAATGTTTCGATAACAAGTAGTGGTGAATATGTTGGAGGCTTTATTGGCCAATTAAATAATGAAGATGCAGAGAGTAATAATGTTATAATCAATAATTCTAATCTTAATAAAGTAAATGTTTCATCCACAAGTGGTGGAGATAATGTAGGAGGAATGATTGGAGCAATATCAAGTAAAAATTCTACCAAATTAAATATTTCTATTGAAAACGTTAAAGCTACAGAAGGCATTATAAAAGGCGTTGGTGGTGGAGACAATGTTGGTGGATTAATTGGATATATAGATAATGATGGCACAACATATAGTAATGTTGGAGTTAAAGAATGTACAGTAAGTAACGAAGATGTTAGCAATAATGGTTCGTTTTCATATCAGTTAGGAGGAGCGATAGCTTGTATAGAAAATCATGGTAATGCTTCCAATAATGTTGTGAATGTTGAATCAATAACTACTGATAAAGTAAATGTTACTGCAAATAAAGACAGTTCATACTATGATGGAGGAGTTATTGGGTATATACATGATACTTCAAAATATAATACAACTAACGTGATTAATTGCCATGCAAAAGGAAAAGGAGTATATGTTTTAGCAAAAGATTCATTATCATATTATGTAGGAGGACTTCTTGGATTTTATTGGAATGACTCTAATGGCGGTAAAGAAAGATCAAATTTACTCAATGTGATTGGCTGTTCTTCAGAAGTAGACGTAAAAACTTTATCAGGAAGTTGTTATTATATCGGTGGATTAATTGGACATATTGGATATGGTGGATACATAAAGAATTCATGGGCTACAGGAGATGTATATAGTGGTGGTGAAAAAACTGGAGGTTTAATAGGGTGTGTACTTCGCTCGCAAGGTGGAGCTCCTATTACGATAGAAAATTGTTATGCTATGGGTAATATTTATAATCAAGATGGCCTTTATGCATCATCAGGCGGATTTATAGGTTATACTGATCCAATAGTAATTACGAATTGTTATGCTACTGGAAGTGCATATGCAAAGGTTGGGGAAGCTATGTATGGTGTAGGAAGTTTTATTGGAACTCATTTCTCAGGAATTGCAGACGTAGATCCATTAAAAATAACAAATTGCTATACAACTGGTAAACCACAATTTTATTCTTCAACAACTACTAATGTTGGTGCGTTTATAGGATATATGTGGGGAAGTAAAAATCCTATTTTTACAAATTGTTTTTATGATACTACTACAACAGGTTTATCTTCAAATAAAACATTTGGTGATAGAAGTGGAGCGTATTCTGGTGTAACAGCGCTCACCACAGGTCATGATTACCAAGTTGAGCTTGCGAATAAAAAAGGCACAGATCCTAGTAATGCTCCAACTGGAATGATAAATATAGAAAGTTTTTCTGCATGGAATATTAAAGATAATCTTAATGGAAAAGCTACCAAGAATGGAGCCACAGGTGGTTCTGAAAGTGATCCTTGGTACATAGATGATAAGGTTACATACCCATATCTTTGGTATCAGTATGACGGTTTAGATGCGGATGGAGACGGAACTTTAGATTATAAACCAACTAAGGAAGATGTAGATTATAAACTAGCAACGGAGCAGTACAACTTTACAGATGGAAGTGTAACGGATAGATACGTAACGCCAAGATTTGATGATTTCTTAATTGATAAAGCAGGAACAAATCAGAGTACAAATTATGATGTACGAACTGCAGGGGCAGATAGAGTTTACTTCCCTTATCTTGGATATACTTACTCATTTAATGGGGAGAAAAAGATAAGAGTAGGTGATGAAACTACTCTAAGAATAGATGGTGCAAAGGTAGGAAATCATACAGTTGCAAATAACTCTACTCCTTATTCTATGGGAGGTATTAGTAAAAGTAATATAGTAGCGTTTGATCCAATGCCATTTGCTGAAAAGACAAATGATACTTATAAGAAAAGCGAAAATCCTGATAAGGAAGAACTAAATACTTATGAAGCAGGAAATGTAGTTACTTATACGAAACGTGGCGATTTAATCGAATATACAATTACTATAACCAATCCTAATTTTCATAAAGAATGGTTGGGAGTAACATTAACAGATTATTTGCCTAAAGGCGTTAATTTAATTACGGGAGTATATAACAATAAACTTTACAAGGTAACAGTTTCAAAGGATGGCACAGAAGAAGAAATTCATAAAACAGATTCTACCTTACCAGATATAGGACCAGAAACTGCAACAACTATGGCATATACATATACCAAGGCTACAAATGAAAATGAAACAGATTCCGATTTGAAAATATATCTTGGAAATATGGATGCAGCACACGTAAATGAAGATGATAATTCCATTATTATGCATAAGTGGGTTGTTAAATTCACTGTTATGCCAGATAGACGTGCGATAAGTCATTTCCCATTAAATGATCCGGCAAATATCGCTCTTAATGGAAATAATATTGAAAACACTGGAATTGTGTCAGGAACCATTAAAGAAATTTATGGTACTGATGCAGAAAAAGAGCAAAGTAAATTTGATTATACAACTGATTTTGATGATAAAGATAAGGATCCAATATTTGATTCCTACAAAGTTAGTTATATTGGAAACGGTGGAAAAACAGCAATAGGTGGAGATACATACAATGATTATTATCTATTTGAGGATGGATTTACAGTAAGAGATAATTCGGATGCATCTACATCATCAACACCAAATGATTTTGAGTACTTATGGAGATATCATAAGTTTAAAGGAGATTATTGGTACAGTAAGCCTACTTTAGAAAAGACATCAACACATTTGTATAACTTTGGAGATAGCGGAGTTGAGGATGGTTGTGCATTGGTAAATAATGAAAATCCAATAGCAGATGGAAATAGAATTTCAGAGGATAAAATAGATAATCCTTATAGCGATTATTACTATAAAACAGATTTTAAACTTTATTCTCCTTGGATTCCAGAAACTGGCTCTATAACTATCATAAAGAAAAATGAAGATGGAGATACACTAGAAGGTGCAAGGTTCTTACTTGAAAAGCAAAACGAAGATGGGACTTACACTCCTATAAAATGGAATTCTACTTCTAAAGAGTGGGTAACTACTACTGATGGATATTCTGGAGAAACAGATGAGAATGGAAAATTAGTATTTGGTAAAGAAAATACAAGTGCAAGCAATCCAAATGCAGATGATACATTGCCTTTATTAACTAATTATAGACTTACTGAGGTTAAAGCTCCTACGATAAATGATAAGAGTTACTCATTATTAAAAGATCCAATACTCATTCGTTTACCATATGAAATCAAGAAGGATGATGATAGTTCATCTAATACACCATCTCTTACATATAAAGATGATAATGAGGAATATATAAATTCTTACTTTGATTTAACTTATACAATCACAGATGTTCAAAGTTTTGAATTACCAAGTTCAGGTAATAAAGGTTTACCAATATATATTTACTTGGCAGCCTTAGCAATAATTTTAGCTTCTACAACTTACTTAGTAAGATACTATAGAAGAAAAAAAGGCTTAATTAAGAAACACTAGTTATAACATATAATATACATTTTTAATATTGCAAATAAAAATGGAAATTCAATATCTTAACAAGAAAAATAATAATCTATCCACTTAGTAGATAAATATATTTTTACGAAAGATATATATAAGTCATTAAAGTTTAACTAATAAAGATACAGGGTAGTTAGCTAGATAAAATTATTTGCAAATAAAAAATGTATTTATATATAAATTTAAAAACAAATTAAGTGATGAATTTCTCAAAAAAGATGATATGAAGAAAAGTTCTTGTATTAGAAAATATTGAGAAAAAGTCACAAGAAAAATGTTCAATAAGGAGGAAATATGAAGAACAGAATTAAAAACTTTTTAGCAGTGCTTATGGCATTTGCACTTATTGTGGGAATGGTTCCCTCATTAAGTATCACATCAAAGGCAGCAGCTCCAACAACCGGTAGTTTAACAATCAAGAAAACAGACCAGAATGGGAACCCTGTAAAAGATGCAGTTTATAAGATTTATAAAATTGCTAATGTAACTCAAGATACAACTACAGCAGGTCAAGTAACTATGAAATATAATTCTACAATTGCGGGTCTTACAGTAACTGGAAGCACTACTGCAGCAGATCTTGATGGTGTAACTTTACCAACAGAATCTGCAACAATCACTTCTACAGAAGACGCTGCAGGAGTTAAGGTAGATGACTTAGCTTTAGGTGTATATCTTGTAAAAGAAACACAGACTCCAGAAGGTGCTATTGCATCTAATAACTTTATTGTAAGTATTCCTATGACAGATACTAATACAAGTACATCATCTATCACTTATAATGGTGAAACAATTGCAGCAGGTGCACAATATTGGAACTATGATGTAGTTGCAACTCCTAAGAATAATATCTTTAGTGGTGGTTTAACTAAGAGTATTACTGGTGGAGATACAACAGATATGGGCAGTAATGAGTATACAGCTAATGTAGGGGATACAGTAGATTATACTATTACAGCTACAATTCCAGATGATTGGTATACTAATATTAGTGGAACAACAGGAACAGCTAAAACATATAAACAATTTGATATTTTAGATACACCAACAGCAGGACTTAATATTGATACAGATTCAATAAAAGTATATGTGGGAACAGCATCAGGAACTGAGATTACATCAGACGTAAATAAAACAGTAGGTACACCTAGTAATGGATTTACAATCGGTTTAGTTAAAGGAGCAGGTACTACAGCTTCACCATATGCAGCATGTAATGCAGCTATAACAGCAGGTTCAACTATAAGCGTCACATATAGTGCAACTATTACTAAAGATGCAATTGGTCTTACAGGTGGTGTAAAGAATGATGTAAAAATTAAATATGATACAGTAGGTTCAGAGGGTCCTGGTACAGTAGACCCAGAAGATCCTAATCCTAATCCAGATCCAGATGAGCCAGTAGTTCCAGTAATTTATGTTGGTAGTTATGCAGCATTAAAAGTTGGTGAAGATAGTGATGCTTCTGGATTAACTGGTGCTAAATTCGTAGTAGAATGTGTAAATTCAGAAGGAACAGCCCCAACTACTAAGTACTTAAAATACACAACAACATCAGGAAATACAACTGTATCATATGTAGATAGCAAAGACGATGCAACTAAATTTACTTCTGGTGAAGCTTCAGATTTTAGTACATTTACAGCAACAGGATATTTTGCAATTAGAGGTATTAAATATTCTGTAGCAAATAAGATTTCATACTCTTTAGTAGAGGTTGAAGCTCCAACTGGATATACATTACTTCAAAGTCCTGTAACTATGACAGTTGATGCTACTTCAACAGGATTAGAAAAAGAAGCTAGTGTAGATAAATACAGTACTAAGATTACTGATGTTAAAGGCTTTTCACTTCCAGCATCAGGTGGTAAAGGAATCTTTATCTATCTTGGAATTGGTATCGTACTTGTAGCTCTTGGTTTATTATTATTTGCTAAAAAAAGAAAAATGGAAAGTAAATAATCAGGCTTTAGTGCATTAATAAAAACAATTCAGTTATTCTAAAATAATTTAAAATTTTCTCGAGATGTGAAAGCCTAAAAACTTTCACATTTCATTTGATAATAAAATAGAGCATTGAAAACTAAGCCATTAAGTATCAAATAAAGATTTGTAATTTGTGTAAATTCTTTAACAAAAGCAGTTATAGTATTACTTTTAAGCATTGGAATTAGTTTTTATTTGCAATTATTATTGAAGTAATAGAAATAAAGGGATGTGTATGAAAAAAATAATTTTGAATATCATAACAGCCTTGGTTTTAATAGGTGGAGTATCAGTTATGACATATCCTTTTTTATCAGATTGGTATAATTCCTATCATCAAGGAAAGGCTATAAATAATTATAAAGAGGTAGTAGATAAAACATCAAAAGAAAAGATTGCTAAGATGTTAGCTGATGCCAAAAAGTATAATGAGGAGTTACTTGGTAGAGTTGAACTGACGGATCCTTTTGACCCAAGACAAAATAAAGAATCTTCAGAAAACTATTTAAAAGTTTTAAATGTTGATGGAAAAGGGTTAATTGGAGAAATAAGAATTCCTAAAATAAAAGTGGGTTTGCCAATATATCATAGTACTTCAGATGAAAGTCTTGAAAAAGGTGCAGGTCATCTTGAAAGAACTTCTTTTCCAATTGGAGGTGCAAATACCCATAGTGTTATATCAGCTCATACAGGAAGCCCTAAGGCAGAATTTTTTACAAATCTTATTAAAGTAAAAAAAGGTGATGAGTTTTATATTGATGTGTTAGATAAAACTTTGGCATATCAAGTAGATCAGATTAAAGTGGTAAATCCTGATAATACTAAGGATTTGCGTATTGAAAAGGATAAAGATTATGTAACATTAGTTACATGTACACCTTATGGAATTAATTCTCATAGACTTTTAGTGAGAGGTCATAGAGTTAAGTATGTTCCAGAAAAAGATAAGAAAGCTTCTAAAACAGGAGTAGTTTTTAGTATCAGGCTTGTGGTTATGATAGTTTGCTTAGGGTTATTGATATTAAGTATAATTGCATTTTTAATTATAAGACATAAGACGAGAGTTAAAAGAGTGTAGAGTAGTATATTTGATTGAGATAAAGTTAAAAAAAGTAATATGAAATTCTTCATATTTAAGGTGATTTTTTAGAAGTTGAGTAATAGTTATAAGTTTAAATATATAAATACCTAAGAAATTGGGGAGAAAGGAAAATCTGATTAGTATTTGCAGTAATTAGATTATATATTGTTTATGAAAAGTAAAAGAAGAACAATTTTTATATTTGCAATAGGAATACTTTTAATGATTATATTCTATGGGATTAGGGTTAAGGCAGATGATATTGTAGGACCTTCACCAGAAAATCCTAGTGATGTTCCGGTAGAAAAGGTTCAGAGAATTTCAATGGATCAATTCGTAGGACCTTCTGGAAGTAAGGATTATGACTTAAAGAATACTAACAAAGCAAAACATAGACCGGTTTCTATTTCAGAGAAATTTGGATATACAGTAGTTGCATATTATCCTTGGGATATTAACTCTACTCTTTCTAAATCTTATGTAATTACAGATAAGATTGATAAGGGGGTAAAAGTTTATCCGGATACGTTAAAAGCCTATACTATGGGAGGAGCAGTTTCTTCAGTTAAAGGGTGCTATGTTTTGACTAAGGGTAAGGATTATACTGTAAGTTTTGATAAAGTGGATAATACCTTAACTTTTAGTATAACAACTTCGGGACTTAATCTCCTTGGAAAACGATACACAGATCATACGGAAACATTTATTGCATTAAAATTTGATGGAAAACTTTTAAAGGATGCCAAAGAAGGAGTAAGTCTCTATAGCCATGGTAGTGTTAGTTATACATATAATGTGGCAGAAGAGGTGCAACTTTATACTTCCTTAATGGCTAGAGGGGAAACTGAAAAGGCAAGTTCTATTTATAGAGGAGCTGAAAGCCCAAGTATGGGTACAAATACTTTAAAAGCAACAGTTAGTCAGGAGCCGGAAGTACATACTGGTCAAATAGAAGTTATTAAATATGATAGTAATAATAAAAGTAAGAGATTGTCTGGAGCTAAATTTGGTATAGCAGGAACAAAGGCAGATGCTTCAAAAAATAAATTCATAGAAACTGCCACTACTGACGGAGAGGGCATGTTGTATTTTAAAGGATTAAAGTATGGACAGCTTGGGGATGGTTCTAATAAGGACAGTAATCACACTGTATATTGGATTAAAGAGATAGCAGCACCAAAAGGGTATGAGTTAAATAAAACTCCAATTAAAGTAAAAACTAATATTCAAAAGGAAAAGAACGGTCAGTATATTATTGGAAAGGTTAATGTATACAATAAAGCTAATACATTGACAAGAATAATTGATTATGTAAAAACAGGAGATAATGCGCAGATATTTATATTTATTGGATTGATTTTAATAGCAATGGGAGTTTTCTGTGTGTCAATACTCTCTTATAAAAAGAGAAGAAATTAATGTAAAAGAATGAAGTAAAGTGATATAAGTAATATTCATATTCTGAGAGTGAATATATAGATAATTAAAGTATTTGAGTAAAAAATAAAGCATTTACGCTTTATTATAGATTTAAGGGAATATTGAGATTTAAAAATGAAGGGTAGCTTTAATATATGAAAGGAATAAATTAAAAGCTACAGAAGCGCTAGGGTAAAGAAGAAAGGCTGTATAATCGGGGTATTTATTTTAAGAATAAATATTTACAGCTCTTTCTTTTTAATAAAAAATAAATAGTGGGGGAAATATGGTTATTGTAAAATTAAAAAATTTACTAAAGGAAGAAGATAGTTTTCATGCTTATAGAGGAAGAAGTATTGAAACTATAGTAAGAAGAGTTTTTGGAGAAACAGCATACATAAGAGATTTGCCTGAGAAAAATCAAAAGTTTGTGTATAAAAAGATTAATACGTTTATTAAGAAGGTAGCAGTCATATCTTCAGAAACAGAAGATGTAGGATTTAGATTTCCACATAATATGGATAACTTAGAGAATTTATTATTTGATTTTAAAGAGCATACTTGCAAATATTGCTCAAATTACGATAGAAGCAAGAAGGAATGTGAAGTAGCAAATGAAAACGTATCCAAATGTTTATGTAAAAACGGAGTATCTAAATTTTTATCTACTGTAAGATAAGTATATTGAAAGAGAAAAAGTCCAGATGAAAATCTGGGCTTTAATATTATTCAAAAGCATCACTTCTGGCATAATGCATCTTTCTCCAAAGAAGCAACCCAGTTTTCTATTGCTTGTGCTAAAATAACCTGTTGCTGCAAAACCGCCATTCCTGTTTCGGGTATGTCTGGAACATTTTCTTTTGTGTTTATATTTTCTTCCAGATAGTCTTTTAGTGTTTTTACGCCATCTTTAATATTACTTAAACATTGTTCCCGATTTTCCGGCGAAAGACTAAGCAAATTTACAATGACAGCATTAAAGTCCAAAAAGAACCGAACCGGCATAGCAGAAATTTCTAGTGCAAGTTTTTCAAATTCTTTTTCTCCTGCGTCCGTTAAGGAATAGACTACTTTTTCCGGCATATTGCCCTCTTTTATCGTAGTGCCGTTAATATATTTTTTTTCCTCTAATTGAATGACTTTTTTATAGATTGATGGAGTACTAATTTTCACCCACTTTGAAATATTGCGATACTCCACCAACTTCTGTATGTCATAAGCACTTAAAGGTTCTTTTTTTAAAATACCTAGTACAATCAAATCTATTGTTGCCATAATAACCTCCTATTCGCAGCTTGACATATACTATAATTTATAGTAGTATAGTCTATACCATTTGAATTACTATAATTTATAGTACTATGGTTTACACTTTATGTCAAGCGAAAGGAGATTTATTGATGAAAGAACGTAGCACGAAAATGGAATTGCTGGGGAGCATACCAATACCAAAAGCTCTCTTATCATTGGGGTTACCAACTATGATTGGAATGTTGATAAATGCATTATACAATCTGGTAGACACTTACTTTGTGGGAGGCTTGGGAACAGATTAAATGGGAGCTGTTACCGTAGCATTTCCACTAGGGCAAATTGTAGTAGGATTGGGGCTGTTATTTGGAAACGGGGCTGCTTCTTATCTTTCAAGATTACTTGGGCGTGGCGACAAAGATACCGCAAACAAAGTGGCTAGTACCGCTCTATATTCAAGTGTTTTGATCGGTGCAATAGTTATTATCTGCTCGGTCATTTTCTTAAAACCGATACTAAGACTGACTGGTGCAATAGAAAGTGTTATGCCGTATGCAATTACTTATACCACCATTTACATTATCTTTTCAATTTTCAATATATTTAATGTCACAATGAACAATATTGTGTCTAGCGAGGGTGCTGCTAAAACTGCCATGTGTGCGTTAATGTCTGGGGCATTATTGAACGTAATATTAGACCCTATTTTCATTTACACACTTGGTTTTGGAGTAGCTGGGGCAGCGATTGCCACAGCAATTTCACAAATAGTTTCCACATTGGTCTATTTGGGCTATATCTTTAGCAGAAAAAGTGTGTTTAGTTTTCATATCAAGGAATGCTACTTTTCCAAAGAAATCATGTCCGAGATTTTGAAAATAGGTATTCCCACATTGGTATTCCAAATATTAACCAGTCTTTCTATCAGCATGATTAACAGTGCTGCAAAAGAGTATGGTGGTTCAGCCCTTGCCGCAATGGGACCAGTTACAAAAATTATGTCTATGGGTAGTCTTGTTGTATTTGGATTTTTGAAAGGATTTCAACCAATCGCAGGGTTTAGTTATGGAGCAAAAAAGTTTGACCGCTTAAACGAAGCAATCAAAACGTCAATCCTTTGGTCAACTATATTTTGCGTGATCTTTGGCTTGATAGCTGCATTATTCTCCACACAGATTATGACGCTATTTACAAAAGATGATATGGAAATGATCCATATTGGTTCAATCGCACTTCGGGCAAATGGCCTTTCGTTTATGCTTTTTGGCTTTTACACGGTATATTCGTTTCTATTCCTCGTATTGGGAAAAGCAAAAGAGGGCTGTTTCCTTGGTGCTTGCAGACAGGGTATTTGCTTTCTTCCAGTTATTCTAATTCTCCCCTCGGTTTGGGGATTAAATGGTGTCCTGTATGCACAACCAATAGCTGATGTTTTATCTGCGGTTATCACCGCTTTTATGGCGGTTCATATTCACAGGGAACTATCCGCAGAAAGTAGTCGTACTCTTTCAGCGATGGTCGAAAAAATTAAGTGAGCAAATTTGGGGGAAAAGACTTTAGGATTTCATATAATAAGTCTCTAAATATGGCCATAAATAAATTATCTTTTTTTTTCTGTATACAACACTTCTATGACCTATGTGTAACGCAAGAATAACTAGAGTATTCTCTTGTATTTCACATAGTAATCTATAGTCTCCAATTCGGTATCTCCATTCTCCAGAATGATTATCAACTAATCCTTTTCCTTTTGAGCGAGGATTAGTTGTTCCGTCTAGATTTTTATTGATCCAAGCACTAATAAATTTTTGTATTCCTTTATCTAGCTTCTTAAATTCTTTTTCGAAGTTTTTACTGTATATTTTAAAGGCCTAGTTCTTTCCATAACTCACCAATTGGTCTACTCTTTTTTCCAGATTTTACATATTCATCGTATGCCTCATTGTATATTTTTAAGTTATATTCATCTTCAATTTTATCAAATAGAGCACTTTTAAATGCTTCAGCTATAGACATAGAATTTAATTTAGCATATTCGTTAGCTAGTTTTTTTTCTTCTGGGTTAAGTCTTATTGAAAATACCATAATAATCACCTCCATCTAAATGTGGTTACAGTGTACTACAAGGCGAAGAAACTATTAATCTACTTTGATTTTATAAACATTTTTTAATTGTTTCGTCGTCATTAAAAGCATTTTCAATTATTCTACTAAGGACAGATGTATAACCTTTACCAAGGGATTTTGCCTTATTTAGTGTTGTGGGAGATAATCTAATAGTAACGGTTTGTTTTGTTCTCTGTTCTTTGTTTAACGCCGATATTTTTTTGAATTGTTTAAGTTGTTCATCAGTTAGTTCTGGGAAATCATTAGTAGGAATTGAATATTTTTCTGCATTTTTCAACATTTCTAGTTGCTTGGTGGTTGGTTTTTTGTTTAAATCAATATCTTTCTTCATAGTATGCCTCCTTTTCGTTTTTTGTAGCGCGTCTTGAAGAGATTATTCTAATTGTATTATTACGTTCGGTATATACTACTGCAACAACTATTGTAATATCATAAATTGTACCAATAGTAATATATCTATCTTCACTAGTTGAATGCAAATAATCATATAGCTCAATTCGGTTTTCATCACCAAAAACAAGAGCAGAAGTACTAAAATCTAAACCATGTTTCATTAAATTAATTTGTTCTTTTTTGATGTCCCATTCGAAAGTCATATAGTTCTCCTGTTAAAATTATTATATATTTTTGTAACACAAAATGCAATACTTTTTAAGGATAAGCTTATAAATAGCTATGTAAGTAGCAATTAAAAAAAATAGTGGAAGAATTTATGAAATATAATTTGAAATAAAAGATTTTTTTAGAATAAAAAAAGAATAGATAGTGTAGTAGATATTTGGTTTATAGATAAAAATGAAAAAGGGAGATAGGCTTTATTAAAGCTATTTTAAAACGTTCCCTGTAGGAATCGAACCTACAATTCTGCCTTAGGAGGGCGGTGTTATATCCATTTAACTAAGGGAACATATAACTAAAATATGATACAATATAAAAGGGTGTGTAGTCAAGGTTTATTCACGGAAGTGTAATATAATTAACAGATTATTGAGATGTTAAAAAAGAATATTTGATTGAATGCTTATATTCAATTAAAAATTTTAAAAAGTAGATGGGTTTTTATTGAGAAAATCATAATTAATTGTTTGGGCTTTTTAAAGTTATTACATATTGTACTTTACAAGATTGCATATATAATTTAAAGAATTTAATTAAGAAAGAAAAATATCAAGGGGGCAGACATGAATTACAGAAAAGATATTAAGTCAGGAAATGAACTATCAATACTTGGTTTTGGATGTATGAGGCTTCCGGGAGCCTTTGGTAAACCTGATATGAAAAAGTCCGAAGAGCTGTTAATGACTGCATATAACAATGGAATAAACTATTTTGATACAGCATATCTTTATCCGGGAGTCGAGGAAACAGTAGGTGCTATATTTGCTAAAAATGGTATTAGGGATAAGGTAAATATTGCTGCCAAACTTCCTCATGGATTGTGCAAGAAATATGAGGATTTTGATAGATTTTTCAATATTGAACTTGAACGTCTACAGACAGAGTATATAGATTATTATTTGGTTCATAATATAACTTCATTTGCAGTTTGGCAAAAAGCTGTAGATTTAGGTATAAAGGACTGGATAAGGAGTAAGAAAGAAACGAATAAAGTTCGTAGGATAGGATTTAGTTTCCATGGTCCAGCTAAAGATTTCCCGAAAATTATAGACGATTTCGATTTTGATTTTGTTCAAATTCAATATAATTATATAAATACCAATTATCAAGCAGGTACCGAAGGGCTAAAATATGCTCATTCTAAAGGCTTGCCGGTTATAATTATGGAACCACTTCTTGGTGGAAAACTTGTAAATGGACTTCCGGAGGGTGCCATTAAAGAAATGAACAAGACTAATTCTTGGTCACCAGCAAAGTGGGGATTAAAATGGTTGTATAGTCAAAAAGAAGTGACTGTGGTTTTATCTGGTATGAATGAGATGAAACAGCTAGAAGAAAATTTGCAAATAGTGTCAGATGAAAAAGTAGGAGAATTTTCAGAGGAAGAAACTGAAACTATTGAACGAGTGATTAAAGCCTTTGAAAAAGCTTATAAAGTTAGATGTACCGGATGCAATTATTGTCAGCCTTGTACAGTAGGGATAAATATACCGGCTTGTTTTACTGCATATAACAATAGTTATGCTATTAATTGGATGGCAGGTGAATTTGGATATATAACTCAAAGCGGTGCAATGAGCGGTAAATCAACTTATGCCAGTGATTGTATAGCCTGTGGCAAATGCGAAAAGCAGTGTCCTCAACACATTGAAATAATAAAAGAACTAAAAAATGTAAAAAGACGATTTGAGATTCCAGGATTAAAAACGGGAGTAAAGATTGCGAATAAAATCATGAGAAAGTAAATGAGAATATTTTAACAATAAAAGAGTTTTTTTAATAGACAAAAGTTTATTGACTAATAGAGTATTGTAGTATATTTTTCAATTAGTTTAAAAGAAATAGATATATGAAATTGATGGAAATAGAATAATAAAAATACTTAAGAAGAGGGCTTACCATGGACAATGTATATTTTATTTTAAATAGTACGGCAGGAAATGGTTCTGCAGTAAAGAAATTTAATCAGGCTGAAAAAGTTCTACGTGAACGAAATATTTCATACAAAGTTTTAGAATCAAAATATCAAGGGAATATTAAGGAATTAGTTGCAGAAGCGATTTCTTCTGGAGCAGATTGTATCGTAATTGTAGGTGGTGACGGCTCTGTGCGAGAAAGTATCTCTGCCCTAGCCTATAAAGATGTAGCTTTTTCTATTTTCCCATTTGGAACAGGCAACGACTGTGCTAAAGCTCTTGGACTTTCTGAAGATCCTAATCGTTGCGTTCATGACTTTATAAATGGAAAACCTCAGAAGATCGATGCAGCTCGTGCAAATGAATCTTATTTTTTAAATGTAGCTGGATTTGGATTTGATGTAGATGTTCTTGTAAATACAGAACATTTTAAAAATAAGCATAATGGAAAAACAGCATATCGTCTTGGACTTTTTACAGCTCTCACTCATATGAAGCAAAGAAAAGTTATTATTAATGCTGATGGTAGAGAATATCAATATAAAAGTCTTATTGCATCAGCAGGAAATGGCAAATATATTGGTGGCGGTATGAATGCCCACCCAAATGCTGAATTTGACGATGGATTATTAGAGTTTTTCTGTGTCCATGATTTAAAGCCCCTTCAAATACCGGGAGCTCTTAGCAAATTTCTTAAAGGAGAGCACTTAGATTTAAAAAATACCAAATATTTTAGAGCAAAAAAAATACAGGTTCAATCAGAAGATGAATTAGCAGTTCAGCTAGATGGAGAAATTATAGAAATGACACCGGTAACATTTGAAATTCTTCCTGAGGCACTTACCATTATCAAATAAGTAATTTAAATAAAAAATGTCGTATGAAAGTGGTATATATTTTGGCAAGTAAATTAGCAAAAGATTTCTAATATTGAGTTACTATATTTATTTTGCCTTAGTAAAAGATTGAGAACGATATTCAATAATAAGAAGTTTACTTTTCGTATTATTAATTCTTGTTTAAAACGATTTTTTGAATATGTATTTCAGCTATAAAGTATTAAAATCCAGCAAATTTCAATAAAACATATCAAATCATGTATTTTATTAAGAAATAAGCTTAAATAATACCAATAAAGTGATAAAATAAAATCATATATCTAAAAAAGTAATTTGTACTAATTTGGGAGGAAAAACCTTGAATCTAACATTTTCTTTTTTCATGAAGGAGGTAATTTCAAATCCTATATTTGCAGTTTCCATGGTATTGATTTTAGGAGTTGTTCTTGTAAATGGTTGGACAGATGCACCAAATGCCATTGCAACGGCAGTAGGAACGAAAAGTATTGATGTAAGAATAGCTATTGTTATGGCAGGAACCTTTAATTTCCTTGGTGTTTTTGTAATGACCATGGTTAATTCAGCGGTTGCAATGACCATTGAAAATATGGTTAATTTCGGTGACAACAAACAAGAGGCTATAATCGGACTTTCTTCTGCATTAATTGCAATTGTAATATGGCAGATAACAGCATGGACTTTTGGAATTCCAACTAGTGAATCAGATGCTTTAATTGCCGGATTAACCGGTTCAGCAATTGCTATTTCCGGTGGGTTGTCAGGAGTTAATTGGAATGAATGGTACAAGATACTTCTAGGACTTCTACTTTCTCTTACCTGTGGATTTGCAAGTGGTTTTTTTATTAGCAAATTAACAGCTTTTCTTAGTTATCATGTTGAAAGAAGAAAAGGAGACAAAATCTTCGGAGGTCTTGAAATAGCTTCTTCTGCAGGAATGGCTTTTATGCATGGTGCTCAAGATGGGCAAAAATTCATGGGGATAATAGTTCTTGGCATGCTTTTAATAAATGGGCAAGGCGAGGGAATGAAACTTGTACCTCAAGTTTGGATGATGCTAGTCGTTGCACTTTTAATGGCTGTGGGAACGGCGATTGGTGGAAAGAAGATTATTAAAGCTGTAGGAATGAAGCTTTCTAAAATTGAAAAATATCAGGGATTTGCAGCAGATTTTGGGGCTGCTCTTTGTCTCTTTATTTTCTCATCTTTTGGAATTCCGGTAAGTACAACCCAAACTAAAACTACTGCAATTATGGGAGCAGGAGCTTCCAAAAGACGTTCTGCAGTTAATTTAGGAGCAGTTAAAAATATGGTTCTCACATGGGTTTTCACATTCCCAGGATGTGGGCTTATGGGATTTGTATTTTCTAAGATTTTAGTTGCGGTTTTGCTATAAAAGAAGAGTAAAAAAATATAATGCTTAAATATCATTTATATATTTAAAGGTAAAAGTAATATTTGATTTAATAGATAAAGTACAACAAAAATGAAATTTAGAATTTTATATAACAAGAATTTTCAGTTTATATAATATTTTTGATGAAGTATAGATTGAATTGGAGGAAAAAATGTCTAAAAAAGAAGATATGTTTTATTTTGAAACATTATGTAAAAGTGCGGATTGTTCATATAAAGCAGCCGTATTTCTTGAACAAGTAGTTGAAAATTATTCTGTTGAAAATATTAAAGATGATTTAGATAAAATGCATGTTATAGAAAATGAAGGGGATAACTATAATCATGAGATTATGGAAAAACTAACCAAAGCCTTCATCACCCCTATTGAAAGGGAGGATATCCTTACATTAAGTAATAGTATTGACGATGTAACAGATGCAATTGAAGATAGTCTTCTTTATATGTATATGTTAAATGTTCAGCATATACGAAAGGAAGCGGTTTTATTTGCAAATCTAATAGTAGACAGCACTAAGGCTTTGAAGAGAGCTTTTTCAGAGCTTGCAAATTTTAAAAAAAGCAAAAGCATTAGAGATGAGCTAATCGAAATTAATCGAATTGAAGAAGAGGGAGATAAACTTTTTATCAGTTCCATGAGAGAGCTTACCACAGATACAACGGCAGATCCAGTCCACATCATAAGATGGAAGGATATTTTGGATAAATTTGAAGAGTGTCTTGATATTACCGAACTTACAGCTAAAGAGATAGATGAAGTAGTTATGAAAAATTCCTAGTTCTACGAAGATAAAATTATTTGCAAATAGAAGTATTAAGATGCTTTAAACAATAGTGAAAAGTCTAGAAAATAAGCTTTAAATGTTAGATTTAATTATTTGACAGAGAAGTAGTTATTAGAAACTAGACTTTTTATTTTGAGAATTTTTATAGAAAATTTAAGTTTATAGTTTAAATTACACATAAAATATATAGTTTTCCAATTAAAAATTATCAAACAATACACATTGCACAAATTTAAATACAATGTTATAATCGTGTATACAAGAAACAATTTTATAAATGAGGGTTAAATGGACAAGTTAGAATTAAAGGCTTTGGGGAAAATTAATCTAGGATTAGATGTACTAGGTATTAGAGATGATGGTTATCATGAAGTCCGTATGATAATGCAGAGTATATATCTCTATGATGATGTTTTTATGGAGAAAATTCATAGTGATGATATCGAAATAAGTAGTAATCTTTTTTTCCTACCTAATAATGAAAAAAATCTGGCATATAAAGCCGCTAAAATAATAAAAGACAGATATAATATTGATGATGGAGTTAGGATTAATCTAAAAAAAAGAATTCCTGTTTCTGCCGGAATGGCAGGAGGCAGTACTGATGCAGCCTCAGTTCTTTATGGAATGAATTTAATGTTTAAGTTAGGTTTATCTTATGAGAAGTTATGTGAAATCGGTGTAGAATTAGGGGCAGATGTTCCTTATTGTATACTTCGTGGAACTATGGAAGCCACAGGCATTGGAGAAATACTTAGACCTTTGACACCTATTCCTAATTGCTTTGTATTAATAGTTAAGCCTGAATTTGCAGTTTCTACTAGAAAAGTATATGCAGATTTAGATGCTTTAAATGATATAGTTCATCCAGATATTGATGGTCTTATTGAAGGGTTAGAAAACAATGATTTAGAGCAGATAACAGGGTCTATGGGCAATGTACTTGAACAAGTTGTTATACCTAAATATCCTGTAATTGATAGAATTAAAAATGTTATGAAAAGTTCAGGAGCTTTGGGGGCTTTAATGAGTGGAAGCGGACCTACAGTATATGGCATTTATAATTCAAAAGATAAAGCGATTAAAACAAGTAAAATAATTAAAAAACTTAGATTATCAAGGACTATATTTGTTACAAATATTCACTATCCTAAGAAACATAATTAAAAAAATGATGAAATTAAAATTGAAATTATATTTGATATAAGTATATTGAAGAAAACATACATTTGAATATTAAAGAAAGAATTCTTTCTAAAGATATTTGTAAGAAGTATTTTACACATGGAAAGGAGTTATTACTATAATGACTGAGAATTTAAAATTAAAACAAAATGAATATTTACCACTTAGAGATGTTGTGTTTATTACACTTAGGGAAGCAATTTTAAAGGGAGAATTGCAACCTGGAGAACGTTTAATGGAGGTAAAACTTGCAAATCAATTAGGAGTGTCTAGAACTCCAATTAGAGAAGCCATAAGAATGCTTCAACTTGAAGGATTAGTTTTAATGGTTCCAAGAAAGGGAGCAGAGGTTTCAGAGATAAGTGAGCAGAACCTAGAGGATGTTCTTGAAGTAAGAGAAGCTTTAGAAGAATTATCGGTTAAGCTTGCTTGTGAGCGAATGACAGATGAAGATTATGAAAATCTTGATATTGCAGAGCAGAATTTCCAGAAAGTAATTGAAAATGGAGACCTTATGTCTATTACAGAAGCAGATGTTCATTTCCATGATGTAATTAACGAAGCATCAAGAAACCAAAAACTCATAGGCTTATTAAATAACTTTAGAGAGCAGATGTATAGATTTAGAATTGAATATTTAAAAAGAGAAGAAGTTCGTCCCAGTCTTGTAAATGAGCATAATGAATTAATTGAAGCGCTTAAGGCAAGAGATGTGGAAAAGTCTGGTGTTATAATTAAAGAACACATCAAAAATCAAGCAATGGGTGTAAGAGATACTATTCAAGAGAAGAAGAAAACAGGTAAGAAAAGATATTAATTATTTGTTTTAGAGTGAAAAGATAGATTATTATTGTATTTAGTTTATTAGAGTGCAATAATAATCTATTATATTTTGAAAAATAAAAAGGTTAATACCTAAAGTTTTCGATAGAAGTTAATATTGAATAATAATATATAGAGAACTTAGTTTGTGATTATAACATATAAAAGACATTAGTAAAAAAGATAAGGGAAGTGGGGAGGAAATGAAGTATTCTATAGATAGTACAGTAAGATTTTCAGAAATTGGAGTAGATGGAAAGTTAACTCTTCCGGGCATAGTTAATTATTTTCAAGATACTTCTGTTTTTCATTCAGAGTCCATTGGGGATACAATTGGCAAATTAAAGAGACAGGGAAATGTTTGGATTCTTTCCTCATGGCAAATAGAAATAAAGCGATACCCAATTTTAAGAGAGAAAATAAAGGTAAGTACTTGGGCTTCAGGATTTAAAGGTTGTTTAGGCTATAGAAACTTTACTATGGAAGATGAAAATCATGAAATAATTGCATTTGCAAATAGCCTATGGGTATATATGGATTTAGATGCTATGAGACCATCTAAGATAACAAAAGATGAGGTGGATGCTTACGGAGAAGATGAAGCCTATCCTATGGGCGAGCTAGTTAGAAAGGTAAATGTTCCTAAAGAAACTTTTGAGTTACCACGAACTATAGTTAAACAAAGTGACTTAGATACGAATTTTCATATGAACAATGGACAGTATATTAGAGTTGCTCTAGATGCTTTAGAAATATTCTTTCAAAATAATCCTGATAAAAAGAAAAATATTATTTCTTCTATGAGAGCAGAGTATAAGCTTTCAGCTAAATTTCAAGATGTAATTATTCCATATGTATATGTGGAGGAAGAAAAGGCTGTAGTTGATTTACGAAACGGGGAAGGTAATACTTATGCAGCAGTTGAATTTATTTATGAAGAATAAATATTTCTAATTCTAAGAACGTTATCTAAAAGTATAATATTAATAAGTTTCTATATGATTGCAAAATACTAGTAACATATTTGCATAGTAAATGAGGATAATAAGCTGGTAAGAATTAATAATGTAAGAAGGTTTTTTTATAAGATATAATTTATTCAGTTTTTATGATATACTTTCATAGGTAGTCATAAAGACTGTTTTTTATTATAATTAAATGGACGGGAGAACATATGTCATTAGAAGAAAATTTAGGGAAAAAAATAGAGCTTAAGGTTAATAAGTTAGTCGAATTTGGAGCATATCTGTATGATGGGAAGGACAAAGAAGATATCGTTTTACTTCCTAAAAAACAGGTGCCGGAAGATATAAAACTAGAAGATACTATAGAAGTTTTTCTATATAAAGATTCATCAGATAGATTAATTGCTACAGTTAATGAACCACTTTTAACTCTTGGAGAAGTTGCCAGACTTAAGGTAAAGGAAGTTTCTAAAATAGGTGCCTTTCTTGATATGGGACTTGAAAGAGATTTATTTTTACCTTTTAAAGAGCAAGTAACTAAGGTTAAAGAAGGTGATGAGGTTATTGTTGCCTTATATGTGGATCATACGAAACGACTTGCCGGAACTATGAAGGTTTATGAATATTTAAAGGGGAAATCCTTGTATAGAAGAAACGATAAAGTTTCTGGAACCGTATTTAGTATTAGCGAAAAATTCGGATATTTTCTATGTATAGATTTAAAATATCTTGGAAGAATTAAGAATACAGAAACTAATGTTAAATATCACCTGGGTGATGAAGTGACAGGAAGAGTTATAGACAATCTCCCAGATGGAAAACTTGAGATAAGCACTAAAAAAACTATTGCCGGTCAAATGAAAGATGATAGCGATTTAATTCTTGAAAGATTAAAACAAGAAGGCGGAGTTCTTCATTTAACGGATAAAAGCAATCCAAAAGAGATTGAAAAACAATTAGGTATCAGTAAAAATGCCTTTAAAAGAGCTATTGGAAGACTATATAAAGAGGAAAAGATAGAGTTAAACGCTGATAACATTAAAATTAAAGCTAAATAGCACTAGATTAAAATATAGTAATTTGATATGTAAAATAGAAATTTATAATTATAATGTAAAATGGATTTTACATAATGAAATATATTTTTAAACCTATAATAGAGCTATTAATTCTATAATGGTTTTAAAAAGAGATTAAGAAAAGGATGATGATATGGCTTTTACACATTTGCACCTCCATACAGAATATAGTCTTTTGGATGGATCAAATAAAATTAAAGAGTGTATAAAACGAGTAAAAGAGCTAGGCATGGACTCTGTTGCAATAACTGACCATGGTGCCATGTTTGGAGCTATTGATTTTTATAAAGAAGCCAAGGCAAATGGAATAAAGCCTATAATTGGTTGTGAAGTTTATGTTGCACCAAAAAGCCGTTTTGATAAGGAAGTTGGAAAAGAAGACGAAAGCAAATATTATCATTTAATTCTTTTAGCTGAAAATAATACTGGTTATCACAATCTTATGAAGATTGTAAGTAAAGGTTATATAGACGGATTTTATTATAAACCTAGAGTGGACATGGAAGTATTAAAGGAATTTCATGAAGGAGTAATTGCTTCAAGTGCGTGTATTGCAGGAGAAGTCCCAAGGCTATTACTTAGAGACCAATATGAAGCAGCTAAAGAAAAGGCTTTAGAATATGAAAATGTATTTGGAAAAGGTAACTTTTTCTTAGAAATTCAAGATCACGGCTTATCAGAAGAACAGGTAGTGGATCAACAGCTTATTCGCATGTCTAAGGAAACAGGTATAGACTTAATCGCAACTAATGACGTTCATTATACCTATGAAGAAGATGCAGAAGCTCATGATCTTCTTCTTTGTATTCAAACAGGCAAAGTAGTAACAGATGAAAACCGTATGCGTTACCAATGGGGAAAATTCTACATTAAATCTGAAGAAGAGATGAAAGAACTTTTTCCTTATGCCTTAGAAGCAGTAGAAAATACCCAGAAGATTGCAGATAGATGTAATGTTGAAATTAAGTTTAAAGAGAATAAATTACCTCATTTTGATGTGCCACAAGGCTATACTTCTTTTGAGTATTTAACTAAACTATGCTTAGATGGACTACGAAATAGATATAAAAAGATTTCTTTTGACAATATAATTATTTCTGAAAACGAAGATGAAAGTCTAAAATTAGACTTTAAAGATGATAGTAATACAGAAGAAAATAATGAAATAAAAAATATACAAAATAATAAGAATAATTTAGAAGAAAACAATAATGAAGTTATACAAGATACTAGCATTGAACAAGAAACTGATTTAAATAAAAAGAAAAATGTAGATTTATCAGAAGAAAACATGGAAAATTCTACCATGCTTTCTGAAAGACTTGTCTACGAATTAAACATGATTAAAACCATGGGATTTGTAGATTATTTTCTTATTGTATGGGATTTTATAAGATATGCCAGAGAAAATGGAATTATGGTTGGCCCGGGACGTGGTTCTGCGGCAGGAAGTATCGTTTCTTATGCTTTAACAATTACAAGTATTGACCCTATAAAATATGGACTAATTTTCGAACGTTTCTTAAATCCTGAACGTGTAACCATGCCCGATATTGATATCGACTTTGGATACGAAAGACGTCATGAAGTTGTTGAATATGTTGTAAGAAAATATGGTGCCGACCACGTTGCCCAGATTGTAACTTTTGGTACTCTCGCTGCCCGTGGTGTTCTTCGTGATGTAGGAAGAGCCATGGATTTGCCATACTCATTAGTAGATTCAGTAGCCAAAAAAGTACCTAAGGAATTAAATATAACATTAAATAAAGCTTTAGATAAAAACCCTGAGTTTAAAAAGATGTATGATGAAGATCAGGAGATTCATAAACTTATTGATATGTCTATTAAATTAGAAGGTTTGCCTCGCCACACATCAATGCATGCTGCAGGAGTAGTTATAAGTCCAAAGCCTGTAGATGAATTTGTGCCTCTTTCTCTTGGTTCTGATGATTCCGTAGTTACGGAATACACCATGACAACCTTAGAAGAACTAGGGCTTCTTAAGATGGACTTTTTAGGGCTTCGTACCCTTACAGTAATTCAAGATGCAGGGTTAAATATAGAAAAAACTACAGGAAAGCCTTTCGATTTAAATGGCTTTACTTACGATGATACAAAAGTTTTTGACTATATTGGTACAGGGAAAACTGATGGTATTTTCCAAATTGAAAGTGCCGGTATGAAAAGCTTTATGAAACAATTAAAACCGGAGAATATTGAAGATATTATAGCGGGCATAGCTCTATATCGTCCGGGTCCTATGGATTTTATTCCTAAATATTTAAAAGGAAAGAATGATAAAGCTAATATTGAATATGAAACTCCACTACTTGAGCCAATATTAAAATCTACCTATGGTTGTATAGTATATCAAGAGCAAGTTATGCAAATAGTTCGAGACTTGGCTGGATATTCACTAGGTCGTTCAGACATTCTTCGTCGTGCCATGAGTAAGAAAAAAGATGATGTAATGAAGAAGGAACGACAGTCATTTGTATATGGAAACAAAGACGAGGGAGTACCGGGAGCAATTGCAAATGGAGTACCGGAAGATGTTGCAAATATCATATATGACGAAATGATAGACTTTGCAAAATATGCCTTTAACAAATCTCATGCAGCAGCCTATGCAATTGTTTCATATCAAACAGCTTGGCTAAAATACTATTATCCCGTTGAATATATGGCAGCTTTAATGACATCAGTTATTGATAATCCATCTAAAGTGGCAGAATATATGTATTCATGTAGACAGATGGGGATAACTATTCTTCCGCCGGATGTAAATGTTAGTAATGTGAATTTTACAGTAGATAATGGAAAGATTAGATATGCTCTTCTTGCTATAAAAGGTGTTGGAAGAACTGTAATTGATGGGATTGTAGCAGAAAGAGAAACCCGAGGAAAATTTAAAGATATACAAGATTTTATAATAAGACTTTCTTCTAAAGAATTAAAAAGAAATGCCCTTGAAAGTTTTATAAAAGCAGGAGCGTTTGATTCTCTTTCTGGCACAAGAAGACAATTTCTTCAAGTCTACCAATTAATATTAGACCAAGTAACTAAAGATAAAAAAGCTTCATTTGCAGGACAGATGAGTCTTTTTGATATTTGCGATGAAGATCAAAAAGAGCAATTTGAATTTCACCTTCCAGATGTGGGAGAATTTCCTCCGGAGAAAAAGTATAATTATGAAAAAGAAGTTCTTGGAGTTTATTTAAGTGGACATCCTCTTGAAGAATATACCGGTGTTTGGGAGAAAACCATTACTAAAAGAAGTACTGATTTTATATATGATAGCGAAATTGGTGGAGCCAAGGTACTAGACGGTCGTAGAGAAACGGTAGGTGGAATCATAACTGAAGCGAAACCTCATATAACAGGAAAAGGCAAGAATATGATGTTTCTAACTATTGAAGATCCCATGGGAAATATTGAAATTCTAGTTTTTCCAAGTCAATATGAAAAGTATAGAAATCTTCTTGAAGAAGGGGCTAAGGTATTTGTTGAAGGCACAATTTCTGAAGAAGATGAGGCTAATTCAAAATT
>JAISGP010000080.1 GCA_031263035.1 Lachnospiraceae bacterium
AACAAAATTATAATAGATTATCCTTTACCAATAGGAACAAACCTTATTTCTTATGATGGAGCTAAAGTTAAAGTAGGAGATATTTTGGCAAAAATACCACAGGAATTTACTCAATCAAAAGATATTACTGGTGGATTACCTAGAGTAGCAGAGCTATTCGAAGCTCGCAAACCTAAAGATGTTGCAATCATTGCTGATATCGATGGTATAGTTCATTTATGTGGACATACTTCAAAGGGGAATATAAAACTTGAGGTACAAAATCATGAAACAAATATGAAAAAAAACTATATTATTCCTTTAGGACGTCACATAATTGTATATGAGGGGGATAAGGTTAATGAAGGAGATGCTTTGTCAGATGGAGCAGTTAATCCACATGATATACTAAAAGTTAAGGGGGCTAAGGAAGTACAAGAATATCTAATTAATGAAATTCAACAAATATATAAATTACAAGGTGTTACAATTAATGATAAGCACATTGAAATAATAGTTAAACAAATGTTATCTAATGTTAAAATAATTCATTCAGGGGATAGTAAATATTTAAATGGTGAAATTATATCTAAAGTTAAGTATGAACAAGAACGTAATCAAATAAAAAACAGAAATGGGAAATTACCAATTGCACAACCAATTTTATTAGGTATTACAAAAGCGGCATTATCCTCTGGATCATTTATTTCTGCTGCTTCTTTTCAAGAAACAACAAGAATTTTAACTGAAGCTGCTGTATTTGGGCAGATAGATCATCTAAGAGGACTGAAAGAGAATGTATCTATAGGGCATCTTATCCCAGCTGGAACAGGATTTATACAAAATAAATTTAAAAATTTAAGGAAATCTAAATAAAAATTATGCCAACAATAAAACAATTAATTGAAAAAGGACGTAAGCAATTAAAAGTTAAAACTAAATCTCCAGCTCTTGCTAATTGTCCACAAAGAAAAGGTGTTTGTATTAAAGTATATACTATTACTCCTAAAAAACCTAATTCTGCATTAAGGAAAGTTGCAAGAGTTAGATTGACTTCAGGATATGAAGTTTCTTCCTATATTCCGGGAGTAGGTCATAATCTTCAAGAACATTCTTCAGTATTAATTAGAGGTGGACGTGTAAAAGATCTTCCTGGAGTAAGATATCATATTGTTAGAGGAGCTTTGGATTCAATTGGAGTAGAAAACAGAAGACAGGGAAGAAGCAAGTATGGGACAAAAAGAGTAAAGAAATAATTTAAAAATTAGAAAAAAGGAATATATAGTTTTATGCCAAGAAAAACTTTAAGACCAAGAGAAAAAAGAGATTTACCACATCCTGATTCAAAATTTAACTCTGTACTAGTATCTAGATTTATAAATAAAGTAAATTTTAGAGGAAAGAAAAGTATTGCAGAAACAATAGTATATAAAAGTTTTGACATAATCAAAGAAAAAAGTGGGCAGGATCCTTTAACAGTATTTAATAGCGCTATAGAAAATGCCAGACCTCTTATAGAAGTTAGACCTAGAAGAGTTGGAGGAGCTACTTATCAAATCCCTATGGAAGTTCCTATAATGAGGTCAACAACTCTTGCTATGACATGGATAATTAAAATTGCAAAAACAAAATCTGGCCATTCAATGTGTGAAAAACTTGCTCAAGAAATTTTTGATAGTAGTAAAAAGGAAGGAGCTACTATTAAAAAGCGAGAAGAGGTTCATAAAATGGCAGAAGCTAATAAAGCATTTGCTCATTATAGATGGTAAAAATAAATTTATTCACAAGGGTAAAAAATGTCTAGAGAATATGAACTAAAACACATTAGAAATTTTGGGATTGCTGCTCACATAGATGCTGGAAAAACTACTACGACAGAAAGAATTTTATATTATACCGGGAAAACTCATAAGATTGGCGAAGTTCATGAGGGTGCAGCTACTATGGATTGGATGGATCAAGAACGAGAAAGAGGAATTACTATTACTTCTGCTGCTACATATTGTCAATGGCAAAATATGCAGTTTAATATTATTGATACACCTGGACATGTTGATTTTACTGCTGAAGTAGAAAGATCATTAAGGGTTTTGGATGGAGTCATAGTAGTATTCGATGCAGCTAATGGAGTTGAGCCACAATCAGAAACGGTATGGAGACAGGCAGATAAATATTCTGTTCCAAGAATTATTTTTGCAAATAAAATGGATAAAGTTGGAGCAGATTTTTTTATGTTAATAAAGGATGTTGAAGATAAATTTGGTGTTAAACCATTACCAATTCAAATTCCAATAGGAACAGAAACAACATTTGTAGGTATGATAGATCTAGTAACAATGAAAGCCTATATATGGGAAAAAGAGAATGCTACATTAGGAATTCAATTCAAAATTACTTCTATACCACACGATTTGCTTAAGTTAGCAAACAGTATGCATAATAATATGATAGAACTGCTTGCAGATTATAATGATGAAATTATGAATAATTTTTTAAATGGGAAACAATCTTCTGTTTTGCAAATTAAAAATGCCATTAGATATGTTACGTTAAAAATTAAATTAATTCCATTATTATGTGGATCTGCATTTAAAAATAAGGGCATACAACCTATGTTAGATGCAGTTTGTGATTACCTTCCATCTCCAATAGATCAAAATATAATACATGGAATTAATCCTAAAACTGGACAATCTATAGATATTATATCAGATGATAATCAACCATTTATTTCTTTAGTTTTCAAAATACAAACAGACCCTTATATAGGGAGGCTCGCATACTTTAGAGTATATTCTGGCAAAATAAAAAGTGGATCATATGTCTACAATACTAGAACAAATAAAAAAGAAAGGATTTCACGTATAGTGCGTATGCATTCAAATGCTAGAGAAGAGGTATCAGAAGTATATACTGGAGATATAGCTGCAATTGTTGGATTAAAAGGAACAATAACTGGAGATACATTATGCAGCCAAGAGGAATTTATACTGCTTGAATCAATGGATTTTCCTACTCCTGTTATTGATATTGCAATTGAACCTAAATCTAAAGCAGATGAAGAAAAACTAAGTATTGCATTAAATAAATTAGCTGAAGAGGATCCTACTTTTAAAATTAAAACAAATAATGAGACTAACCAAACTATTATTGCTGGTATGGGAGAACTACATTTAGAAATACTTGTAGATAGAATGAAACGTGAGTTTAATGTTCAAGCAAATGTAGGAAAACCAAATGTTGCTTACAGAGAAACTATAACGAAAATGATGAAGTCAGAAGCAAAGTATATTAAACAAACAGGTGGGCATGGACAATATGGGCATGTCATTCTATTAATAGAGCCACAAAGGGCAGGAGATGGCTATCTTTTTATTAATAAAATAGTTGGAGGATCTATTCCTAAAGAATATATTCCAGCTGTTGATAAAGGAATTAAAGAAGCTATGACCACTGGAATTTTAGCAGGATATCCAGTTGTTGATGTGAAAGTTACACTGCTTGATGGTTCCTATCATGAGGTAGATTCTTCAGAACTAGCATTTAAAATAGCAGGTTCAATGGCTTTTAAGGACGCTTGTAAAAAAGCATCACCTATTATTTTAGAACCAATTATGAAAACAGAAGTGATTGTGTCTGAAGAATATATGGGAGATGTGATAGGAGATTTAAATGCAAGAAGAGGCAAAATTTTAAGTATGGATGCTAGAAATAAAGTTCAACATATTCAAGCCAATGTTCCTCTTTCTGAAATGTTTGGTTACTCAACTTCTTTACGTTCTCTAACACAAGGGAGAGGGAATTATAGCATGGAACCATCTCATTATGAGAGTGTACCAAATAATATTATAAATAAGTTGTTACTAAAATAAATTTAAGAGGGTATTTTATGGGAAAAGAAAAATTTGATAGAGGAAAGCCACATGTTAATATAGGGACAATAGGACATGTAGATCATGGAAAAACTACATTAACTGCTGCGATAACGAAAGTTCTAAGTGACAAAGGTTTAGCTAGTTACATATCATACGATCAAGTAGCCAAAGCTTCAGAATCTCAAGGAAGACGAGATGATTCCAAAATAGTTACAATTGCTGTTAGTCACGTTGAGTATGCTACAGAGAAAAGACATTATGCTCACATAGATTGTCCTGGACATGCTGATTATATTAAAAATATGATAACAGGGGCAGCCCAGATGGATGGTGCTATTCTAGTAGTTAGTGCTTTAGATGGACCAATGCCTCAAACTAGAGAGCATATATTATTAGCAAGGCAAGTAAATGTTCCATCGATAGTGGTATTTTTAAATAAATGTGATGCCGTAGAAGACACAGAATTATTAGACCTAGTAGAAATGGAAGTTAGAGACTTATTGTCTAAATATAATTTTAATGGAGATAAAATCCCTGTTATTAGAGGAAGTGCTCTTAAAGCTTTAGAAGGAAAACAAGCTGGAATTGATTCTATAATGCAGTTGATGGACGCTATAGATAATACAATACCTCTCCCAATCAGAGCTATCGATAAACCTTTTTTAATGAGTGTTGAAGATGTGTTTTCAATTACAGGAAGAGGGACTGTGGCAACGGGACGTGTTGAAAAAGGCATTATTAGAATAGGAGATAATATTGAAATAATAGGACTTCAAGAAACTAGAAAATCTGTCGTTACTGGAATAGAAATGTTTAGAAAACTACTAGATGAAGCGCAAGCAGGAGATAATGTAGGTATATTATTAAGAGGCATAGAGAAAAATCAAGTAGAAAGAGGACAAGTCATAGCGAGTCCAGGTACGATTAAACCACATAAAAAATTTAAAAGTCAAGTATATGTCTTAAAAAAAGAAGAGGGAGGTAGACATACTCCGTTTTTTAATGGGTATAGACCACAGTTTTATTTTAGAACGACTGATGTTACAGGAATAGCTAAGTTACCGAAGGGAGTTGAAATGGTAATGCCAGGAGATAATATAACGATGGAAATAGAATTAATTACTCCAATAGCAATGGAACAGCAGGTTCGTTTTGCAATAAGGGAAGGTGGGAAAACAGTTGGATCTGGAATAGTAACAGAAATAATAGAATAAATTTTTAGTACTAATTGATTACAACTTTAATAAGGAAATGTTTATGGCAAATGAAAAAAATGAATCAACGCAACGTTTAAGAATTAAACTAAAGGCTTATGAACATAAAATGTTAGATGATTCTGTTGCTAAAATAATAGAAACTGCAAAAAGAACTGGATCTACAATTACAGGCCCAGTACTTTTACCCACTAATATTAAAAAATACACAGTAAATAGATCTGTGCATACAGATAAAAAGTCACGTGAACAGTTTGAAATAAGAGTTCATAAAAGATTAATTGATATTTATGAACCATCTCAAAAAACTATAGAAGAACTTATGAAATTAGATCTACCGTCAGGGGTTGATATAGAAATTAAAATGTAACTAAAAAAAATTACGGATATAAATTTATGTTTAAATCAATAATTGGAAAAAAACTTGGAATGATACGCATGTTTGATAAAAATGGGAATTCAATCCCAGCTACTGTGGTACTTGCTGGGCCTTGTATTATAACTAAGATATGTACAGAAGAAACTACACAATATAATGCTATTCAACTTGGGTTTGACAGTCTTGTTAATACAAGAAATCTAAATAAAGCTATAATGGGAATATTTAAAAAAAATAATATTATTCCACAGAGAATTATAAAAGAGTTTAGGGTAAAAAATACAGATACGATCGATGCCAACATTGGGCAAAAAATAACAATTGATATCTTTAATATTAATGATTATGTAAAAGTTCGTACCATATCTAAAGGAAAAGGTTATGCTGGAGTAATTAAAAGACACAATTTTAAAATGCAATCTGTTACTCATGGACAATCTGATAGGACACGTGCTAGAGGGTCGAGTGGAGGGCAAGGTCCACAAAAAGTTTTAAAAGGAATGAAAATGGCTGGACATCTTGGGAACAAATATGTTACAATACGTGGATTACGCATTGTAGATATAAAACAACAATATAATATTTTACTTTTAAAAGGCTCTATTCCTGGTAGTATACATAGTGTGCTAACAATAAGTTCTTGTTCTAAATAAGTAAGCAAGAGAACTATATATTAAATAAATAATAATTGAGCTTTTTTGTAAATGAATTTAGGAGCATAAAGAGAATTACAATGATAACAAATAAAGTTATACTTTATGATATAAATGGTTGTAAAAAATGTGAGTTACAACCTCCGGCTTTTTTTAAGACACAAAAAATTTCTAGTGGTTTATTATATGAAGTCATAACAAATTACTCAAATAATCAGAGAGCAGGAACTCATAAAGTAAAGACAAGGGGTGAGGTGTCTTTTTCTGGAGCTAAGCCATGGAAGCAGAAAGGAACAGGAAGGGCGCGTGCTGGGCAAAAAAATTCTCCATTATGGAGGAAGGGCGGAATTATTTTTGGTCCACAACCTAGAAATTACCATGTGAATATTCCACAAAAAAAAAGACAACGTGCTTTAAAAATGGCCTTATCCATGCAATTCAAGAATAATAATATATTATCAGTACAGTTCCCAGATGTAATATCCTATAAAACTAAAGATATGCTTCAATTAATTGATAAATTACACATTTCCAATCAAAAAGTTGTTTTTTTAATAGAACAAAAGAGTATAAATTTAAATTTGGCTGTTAGAAATATTAAGAATGTAATTGTAAATTATGTCAAGCATATGAATACATATCAAACTCTTTGGGCAGATAAGTTGGTAATTTCACCACAAGCTTTTAATTATATTATCAAAGAAAAATAAATTGATATGTATGTATTATAATAAATTATTATAGTATAGGAGTTTTTTTATTGTGAATATTAAAAATGTTATTAGTAAACCTGTGATTACACCAAAAGCTATTAAGTTACAAGAAAAACATAATAAATATACTTTTATGGTTAATAAAAATGTTAATAAAAATCAAATAAAATATGCATTAG
>JAISGP010000089.1 GCA_031263035.1 Lachnospiraceae bacterium
TAATGAAGTCAACTATACTTCACTCATTTATAGTTGACTAAATAGCTTAAATATAAAAATAATCATTGACCATCTTTTAAAAAAACGCCTTTTTCTCTAATCCTAGCATATCCTAATATACTAAATATAAATATCAAACATTAAAAAACATACAAAAAGAGCTATCTTAATAGTAAATATCTCCACTATTAAAATAGCTCTATAATATTCTCTAATATAAAACCTATCCACTTCACCTACCGCTACCGGCAAACATCCTTACTACAACCCAGACCAAAAGCACTGGAATAAGAATAGGCATAACTGCTGCAAATATACCACCAACAACGAAGATAATCATAACCACTATGGCAACAATCATAATAATCCATTTAATGGTATTCCACTTAGAACTTCTATGTCCAGTCTCTTCATCTTGTTGAACGTCTTTCTTTTGATAGTAATTATAACCTCCATAGGTAGTCTCGCTATATGTATTACCTTCACTTATCTCCTCTTGTTCAACAAGATTATGTGCTAATGCCCAAGGATCTCCTAATTCAGCAACTACATCATATTCATGTCGACCATTAGAAGCTTCGGTTTTTATATAACCATCATAATATTCAATTTGGCTTTGTATATCAGACGGATTCATCTGGCCTTTTAAGGCTTCCGCTAATTTGTTTAAAAATTCCTCTCGATTCATTTTACTCCTTACAAGCAACCCCAAATTTTATAAAATGTAACATCTTTTTTTGTCTCTTAATCTAGAATGTTGTAATTATAAAATATTTGTATGTCGTAAAAATGATTTTATTCTGGAATTTTATGAACTTTTAACTAAATGCACCATTTATATACGTCTTAATTGTCTGCCCTTCAGCATCTGCATCAAATCTAAAACTTCTTTTAGCACCAAGGCTTCTGAAATCTTCGTCGCCTACATCAACAAGTCGACCATTGCGATACATAAGTACTGCCAAATCAATATAATTCATGGTTCTGGTTCCACTATTATAAACAGTTGCTATATATTCATCTCCCACTCTTCTATATGATATCTTTAGATATTTGCTTAAATCTGTATATGAAGATCTATATGTTTTAATAGAATATTTTGTCTTGGTTCCGTATGGCCAATCATCATCTTTATCTATCTCTACATACCCGCTTTTACCTGATGGTAAGCAATATAATCTCTTAGTTCTTGCATATGTATTTCTGCCATTAATTGTAAAGTAATATTTTACATCTACACGTACTGCCACTCCATTTGGATTATTAACCTTTATTAAGCAAGTCTCTCTTCCATCAGATACTGAATATTTCACTCCGCGAATAGGAGCAGTAACTTTCTTAGCCCCAGACCAAGCACTGTATTTGCCATTTTGATATGAACGAACAACCATATAATAAGTCTTACCGTAAGTTGCACTTAAAGTTTTAGATAATACCCTTCCTCTTCCTGTTACAGCTTTATAAGTATACACATATCTATAAACTTTATAATAATTTCCAGATCTAACTACTTTGTATGCTCCTGCTTTGGTATACTTAGCTCTATTATAAGAG
Organism: Lachnospiraceae bacterium; assembly: GCA_031263035.1. Lineage (GTDB taxonomy): Bacteria > Bacillota > Clostridia > Lachnospirales > Lachnospiraceae > JAISGP01. The sequence continues at coordinate 1,555 of JAISGP010000089.1, forward strand.
CTATAACCAACTGTTTTCCAATACTTCCAACTCTTCTTAGCTGACCTATTACCTATCTGATAATACTGTCCGCTTTTAGTTGATCTCCAGCGAAGCTTAACATAAGCTTTCTTTGAAGTTTTCGTAGCTGATACACTACTTATACTTGTGGCTTTCGGTCCACTTGCTGCCTCCACATTTGGCATCTGAACTGTAGTCAGAAGCATCAACGCACTCATTCCAATTGCAAATGGTTTAAATAACTTTTTAATCATCTCTTTTCTCTCCATATTTTCTTCCTTTCTTCTTTCAAATGAAATATTGCAAATGAAAACGTAATATTAAACATTTCTTTTTTTACTTGCCATTTCACTTTTCAAGAATTAAACCCCTCTTTAGGTTCGCCATTTTGCATTTCTTAACTTTGGTTTCTTTAGTTTTTCAAAATCCTTCTATGAGTTTAACCTCTCATATTTTTATACAAATCTTACCAATTAAAACTTATACTATCATCTCCCATCTATAATAATATTTATTGTCTTATACTATTTACCATATAGTATTACACTTTCAACAATAAGTCAAGTAGTTTTTTAATATTTCTTTCATAAAATTGTAATATTTGCAAATATTTTATAAAATAATGTTTATTGTATGCATTATTACAAGTTTGTACATCTTAAATCAATTACGTACTTCTCATATGTTTATAGAACTTCAATCTATAAAACAACCAAAAACTTTATCTTTAATCTCTAAATAATGATAACTAAACTAGTATATTTAAGTTCAAATATAAAAGGCTAAAATATAAAATACCCAAAAAAGAGAGAATTGAACTTAATCAATTCTCTCTTCAATAATAGATTATTTTATTTAACCATCCTGTTTTCCATACATAAACAAGTTTGTTTTAAGGGATTTATCATACCTTGTAAACTAAACTTCAAACATTAAATCTCCATAGCTTGGCATTGGCCATACAGATTTATCTACTATCATCTCAAGTTCATCTACTGGTTCACGAAGATTTTCCATTGCTTCTGTTACAGTAAAT
>JAISGP010000049.1 GCA_031263035.1 Lachnospiraceae bacterium
AATAACACAAAATAATTTTGATTATAAGAATGTTATTATATGTGGACCTCCTTTTTCAATTGCTGACATTTTAAAATATACTGGTATTTCATCTTCGGTAGAAATAAGGCGAGGATATACTTACAATGCTATATCACAAGGGGATATTTATAAGTTAACTATAGAGGAAGATACTAAAATAATTGTAAAGTTTGATAATGAAGATAATGTTTTAAAATACTATGCTACTGAAAATATAAATATTACTATAAATTTGCCAATAAATGAGTCTGGCAATTATGATTGGATGTTTACTGATGGAGCAACATCTAAAAATGGAGTAATTAATTCAGGACAACAGATATGTTTAGCGACATTGTTAAATAATACGCCTGGAATTAATATTGTAAATATGGTAGATGTGCAAGTTACTACAGGCTATGAAGTTACAGGATATGATAATGAAGGGCAACCTATATATAATTATAATAAACCTATATATTCTACTATTAAAGCAGGCTCGCTTATATTGCATGGAAACTCTTCAGGCAAGTATATAATGGTAAATAATTTATATGGACAGTTTACAAGTGAAGGCTGGACTGTTAGCGAACGACAAGATAGCGCTCAGTATTCTAGCAATGAAGAATATTTTTACTGGGGAGCCGGTGCCGAAATTGATATTACAAAAAATTTAGATAACAATTCTTACGATATAAGTATATATGGCGATATTCATCTTAATAATGTAAATAACCTTACAGCACCTGCTCCTAAAGATTCAGGCGATGGAAGTGGAGATAAGTACAATGGTCCAACATTTAGCGGATATGTGGGTTCTGTAAGGAAAGAAAGCGATGGTAGTTATGTATATAATGGTGTAACAGGAACAATTACGAAGATGTCTGGTTCTAGTTTATCAAGAGAAGGGTTAGGTAGTTATTTATTTACACCTGGCTCTAATCTTAAAAAAGGTTCTGTTATTGCATCTGACGGGACAAGGGCAAAGTATGACTCAAGAATAAAAGATGATGGAAGTATTGATGCTTATGGAGCTAAATGGTACGAGAGATTGAGAGATGGAATAGTAGGTTTCTTTAGTATTTTGGCTTTTTCGTTGATGACCATTATTACGCTAGGAGCTACTGTATGGGCCGCAGACATGCCTGGTATGAAATGGGCTAGAGAGTGGGCTGCGAAAACCTATGGCTACTGGAATAATGTTGATGCTAATGCTGATAATGAAGATGCTGTGAAAGCTGGTCAAAATTTGGGATTAGCTGGTGTTGCCGCTATAGCAGTGCTTGCAATTGCTATAGCTGGTGTTGTATCGGGACTTTTTACAGGCGAAGTAACTTTGGGAGTAGCTATAGCTGCTATTATCGGAATTATTGGAGCAGTAGCAGGTGCGATAAGTGTTATGAAGTTAACTTATACTGCTATAACGGCTTTCCAAGCGGGAAAGTTAGGGCAAGGCTTTCTTATGCTTGGTCTAGCTTTGTTGATAGGTATACTTACTTGTGTTGGTGGATTTAATATCGGAAGTATTATAGCAAATGGTCTTGAAAAATTTGGCGTGCAAATGGTGGTTAAAATGCTAGGCGGGGCATTTGTTGGTGCTTTTGCAGGAGCAGCTGTTACTACTGCTGTTCATTTGATAAAAGCTAAAATTGAAAAGAAAAGAATAGAAAAAGAATTATTAAAAGAAATGGGGAAAGATATTGCTATAGGAGCACTAACAGGATTCTTTACTGGTATAAATTTTGGTGTACAAATTGGAGGGATTGTTGCAAAAACAGCGGCTCAATCAGCTGGAAGAGCTGTTGCACAGACAGCTGGAAATATTACTGAAAATATAGCTGAAGCAGCTGTAAAATTAACTACTGGCCAAGTTATAAAGCAAATGGTATTTGGAGCAGGTACTAGGTTATCTCAAGCATTTACATTTGTTGGTAATGTTGGAAGTATGGCCTTAAATGGATATATAACTTATACAGCATCCAAAAGTTTGCTAGAAAGTGCGAAAAATGGGGATTTTATGGGTGTTGTAACATCGCTTTATACTCTTGTATTGATAAATGTTGTATCTCCTCTTATGACTGCTCATACTAGTGTACAAGGTGCCAGAAATGCAGCTAGAGAAGATGCGAAAAAAGTTGTTGAAGAAGCAGAAGATGTAGTAGAAAGTGAAACGAGTACTTTGAGTTCAGAAGTTGACAACGCAGCTGGGCAAATTCAAGGTACTGCAGAAAGAGTTTCTATTGATGTTGTTGAACGACAAATTTCTCAATCTGCTGAAGGTGTAAAAGGTTTTCTTGGTAGTTTAAAGATGGGTGTAGCTTCTGCATTTGGATTTGGAACTGGAAATTTTCAGGGGAGAATTCTAGCAAGGTTTTGGGGCATGGCACTTGTAACGACTGGTTTAGGCGTATTTATGGCCAATCTTGTTGCATGGCTACAAAATAAAAAGCATGCTAGTGTAAAGGATATGATGATTGGATTAGGAGTAGGATTTGGATTGGGTCTTGTTGTAGGTGGTGTTTTCAGTGCTGTAAAATGGGACACGATAAAGCATGTGTTTGGATTTGTTAAAAATGAACATGGTGGTTGGGATTTTCAAGCAGGAAAACTTGCGAGATCTTTTACACCTGTTATTATAGGAGCAGGAGTTGGTGTTGGAGTAGCATATCTTATAGCAAAGATTGGAGGTCACAGTAAACCTTCTATACAGGAAACAGCTATAAGTATTATGTTAGGTATAGTGCTTGGTTTTGTTATTGGCGGGCTTGGGACTGTTGAAGATGCAAAAGCTGTAGGTACGGCAACACAAGAGTCTTTAAAATCGACGCTTGGACCTATGCTGGGATTTTCAAAAAATAGCTTAGGTCAATATGTTTTTAGTATTAGTACTTTAGCTAAAACGTGGGGAATAACGTTTATAGGAGCAGGAATTGGTGCTGGCATAGGTGCACTTGTTGTATTTGTTTTAAATTTATCGGAAGGTAAAAACGATAAGGATAGTAATATAGCTACCGGTGTGTTTATAGGAATGGCTGCAGGAGCAGTGTTTGGAGTTGGTTTTGCTAATGCACTTGTTGCAGGTGCTTATAATGGCTTTAAGGTGAATTTTTTAACTTCTCTAAAATCTTTGCCGCAAAATACTTTAAACATGGTAATAAATATGTCTCTAATTAGTGCAAGAATGCCTTTTGCGATAGCGGTAGTAGATAGAATATATTACTTAATTTCAGGAGGCAAATCTCTTGCCGATATTAGTTTTTTTAAAGTTCTTGATACTCTTACAGGATTAGATTTATTTAAAAACGCTAGTCTATTATCAACAAGCGGATTTAGCAGTGAATCAATAAACGAGACGTTTAGCAAGAGTTTTGAAACTTTCACAAGTACGCAAATGTGGGTGTTTGGGGCTGTGGTAGGACTTTTGCAGCCTATTATTGGAGCTGCTCTTGTATATTCTCCAGGCATAGGAACTATTATGCAACCTCTGAATGCTTTTGGTGAGTTGTCATTTATGCATGGTGAGACATTGCAGTATTTTTATGAAGAAGGTTTTAAAGAGCAAATGATATCAGTTGTAGGAAGCATTTTATTTGGTAATTCTCAGGCGGGTGAGGTTTTTCAAGAATTATTCGATTCTTCACCTTATACTACTACAGATAAATTAAACGATTTAAATTTCTTAGAATCTAGCCGTTTTGATATTAGTGAAATGGATAACTTATGTTCAGAACTTTCCAGAATTCATGACCAGAAAGCTTTTAGAGACAGGCTTTTGTTATATTTAAAAAAGCAAGGTATAATGGAGCAAAATATCCCTTTAATTAATGTAGTAAATTCTGAAAATGTGTTTAATGAAGAGGAAAGCGAAAGAGAACATGCTGGATATCAAGCAACATTTTCCACAAATATGGCAAGGTATGAGATTAGAAGAACCTTGTTGAGAGAAATTTCTATTATGATAGCCAGAAAAGAAGGTTATATTAGTTATGTTGATGTTGACAGCATTAATTCTATGAGAGATGAACTTGACAATGTTGTTTTGCCAAGTCAGTTGAGAGGTTTGTCTTCAAAGCATTCGCTTTTAGCGAGTTTTAATTTTTTGTATGCAAATGCATGTATATTGGCATTAAATGATAATACTCCTGTAACGGGTATTACTAAAGACATGGTTATAACAATTATGAATAGAGCTGATGCGATTAAACCGGGTTCTGGTATTGATTTAATTTTAAATTATGCTACTGGGATTGCCCAGGCAAGGAACTGGTATAGTGGATTAACGACGTTAGAGAATTCTATAATACTTGGGAACCTTATGCTAGGAATATCGCAATATTATAGTGAAATTGAACAAAAGCACGGACAAGATAGATATAATCTTGCTAACTTAGAAACTTGGATTAATAATCTTAAATTAAGATTAGCGAATAATTTAAAAGAAATTGATAATTTAAAATTGGAAATAGACAAACATGAAAGACAAATTGCTAATTTGGATTATGAATTGGCTGGCCATCAGCCTCAATTTAATGAAGACGGTATAGATAGTATGATTTATGATTTGGATGCTGAATTAGCAAGAGGTATAGAAATAAAGGATGAATTATCTGTAAATTTAGGAAAAGCTTTAGCGGTGAATAGACAGTTATCTACTGATTTGAGTGATGCACAAGTGTTAAAAATGTCTACATCTGCAGCTGCTTTAGTCAAATATAATTATATGAGATTGTTGTTTGATAATGCAAATGTGCCGGATAGTTTAGAATTGCAAGATGTAGCAGTACAGCAGCCAGAACCACAAGTTAATAGATTATCGTCCATGTTAGATGATATTGAGTCTCCCGGTGATTTTGATGCGACTGAACGCCAAAATTTGCGAAGAACGATTAGAACCGAATCTTCGGTTTTAGATGAAACTGATGAAGACGATATATTACAAGCACCTGATATTCGGGAAGATTTATCAATTCCATTGCAAAGAAGAGCATCTGGATCCGATGTTCCAATTTTAGAAGAAGTGGATGAAAGTGAGTCTTTGCAATCGTCAAGTGTTAAGCATGACCGGTTATTTCAGTCACAGAATAGTAATTCACCTAGGAGTACTCTTGAAGATATGTTTACTCGAACACAAAATACGTTATATGCTTCTTTTATAGATAAATATAGTAATACTCCAGCGTTAAAAGATGTAAGAAGAATAGAAGAATTGCAATTACTCCAGACTAAAACACCTGATGAGCAGAACGAACTCGCTGATTTGCAATTAAGATATTTACCTTCAAAAATACAATTAAATCAATATGTGAACTTATTAATAGATATGACGGGAAATAACAAGTATTTTAGCGTTGTAGAATTTAAATTATTAATGAATACTGATGATTTTGCATATGCCGCCGAAACTGATAGCGCTACAAGGAAAAAATTAAAGTCATACCGAGAAAATTTAAAAAGATTTATAGCACAAGATACTATAAGTACTATAAGTTCTGTTAGGGAATTAGTAACACGGAAGGTTATTGATGAGAAACGAGCAAATATATTAATAAAAGATGTTATGCGAGTTGGTATTACTAATACTAATGTATCAGTATTTCCCAGCGAAATAAAAGTTTTAGATTATTTGGAAGTATCAGGAAATGTGCAAGCTATTCTTGCTAATATTATTGCAAGTGATAGGATTTTTGTTCAATTTGAAGATGGCGAAATGAGATTTATAGATGTTAAAGATAAGCCGGTTAAAGCGGTAAAAGTTGTAGCAAAGGAAAATGATAATCAGCTTAGACTTAATATTGAACTTATGGATGGAACTTTAATAAATAATGTAATTTTAAGAGGAAATCTTGCAGCATTGTCATTTAATAAGGATTTTTATAATAAATTATGGGAAGCTATGTGGGATATTCTACCTATGTATATGGAAATAGAAAGTGTTGAAGATGTTATGATGATGGGGTACGATCAAGAAAACATAGACAAAATAAAGGAGATATTAAAAGATAGAAAGAGTGTTTCTGAAAAAGGAGAACTTACAAATGAAGCAAGGGAAAAGATAAAAAATGTGTTAATTATAGATAAAGATAATCCAACTATTGAAGAGAAAAGGAATGTGGAAAAAATTATTAGAATAGTGCAAAAACAAAGGATAATTATGACAGATTTTGAACTTCATCCTTTAAAATTATTAAAAATTTTCTCTGGGGAAACAAATAAATATACGCATTCAGATTTATTCCCTAGTTTAGTTGCTGGTAATAAGTATGAATATGATGATAGTGGCGAAAGAAAAACGATAGAAATGTCGGACTTTGATTTATTTGTTCTTTTAGGAAATTGTATTGAAGTGACAAATAATAAACAAAAGTATTTAATTCAGGACTTGAAGAAAGAGAGAAAGAACGATCCGACATTGTCAAAATTGGATATCGCAAAAGCTCAATACGATAACTATGGAATAATGTACTGGATGATTGATGGTCGTAAAGTATATCTTATTAGAGAAGATGCTAGATTGATAAATGAACAAGAAATAATAAACGCCATAAAAAATCCTGAGCTTAATCCAAACAGGGAAGGTTATTGTCTTAACTTGATGAAGAACCTAGTACGTTATATAAATATAGTTAAAAAATCTAGAACAGGAGAAGCACTGGATGATATGTTTAAACCGTTTGTAGAACAAACAGGATATCAAACAGTGGCAGCTTTGTTACCGCGTTTGGAACTCTTCAATGATAGATTAGAACAAAATCCAGAAATATTGAGCGAATTTTATGGCGTTAATGAGATGCAAGGAATAGTTGATTATGTAAGGTATTTTATTGAAAAAAATTACGATTCAAAGCTAAAGAAATTTAAGCCAGGCACAATTAATAGATTGAGAACGGAATTGCATGATAGGAGTATCATACCAAATCCTGCTACAGCAGTAAATATATTAAGACTTTTTATGAATCAAGCAATGAGACTTGCCAATGGTTATGGTATTCGTAGTTCTCAATCTGAAATGGCAACTACACTGCAGAATGATAATAATGCTGCTCTTGGAATGGGTGGAGGGAAAACGGTGTCACTTGCTATAGATGCTGCTGTGTCTAGAATTTTGTTAGGAGACTGGGCAAATATAGAAATACTTGTAGGTAATGGTGATTTGGCCAATTATGTTGGTGAAAAATCTGAAGCAAGGAAATTTTTGGAATGCATAGGAATGAAAGTTGTAAGTATAAATGATTTTAAAAGTGAAGGCAGAGATACTGACGTGGCTGCTCTTTCTGCAGCTTATAGTGATCCAGATACGGTTATTGTTATGGATCCTACCATAAGGGGACATTTAAAAAATGAAGCAACCAGTAAGGGAGGTTCTCACGGGAATAATCTCAACAAAGCTCTTGATAGTGTTAATAGGGTTATTGTTGATGAAGTACACTTATGGGCTCTTACGCGTACAGCTTCTGTCATAGGTGGTGATGAAAGATCTCCTTCTGATTTAATTGTTAATAGAGCTATGGAAATAGGAGAAGTCATTAATATTAGAGAAATATATGAGAAAATGATTGGCGGTGTAGACGAAAACGGACAACCTAATGTGAAAAAGAAGTCTGCTGTAGTTAAAATACTTGATAAAGAAGTTGCAGTTATCCGATTTAATACGATAGACGAAGCTCTAAAGTTAAGTACAATGAGTAAAGAGGA
>JAISGP010000140.1 GCA_031263035.1 Lachnospiraceae bacterium
ATCTCAATATAATAAGGGCCTGTAGAATAATCACCTGTATGAATTAGAGAAATTGCCTTATGAGTTTATCCTCCTTTCGGACCGGCTAAAAATGTTTTGTAAGCTATTTTATTTTCATCGAAAACGACACAGTAATATAATGGTTGACCGTTTAATTGCTTCTCCTTAACTAAGTAACAACATTCAGTACGAATAGTTTCAAAGGTACCATATATAATATCAAAATCACCATATTCATCTACAATAGCATCGTAAGTATTTCCTATAACAAATGAATTGTCATATTTAACATCATCCATATCTACGTGATTTACATAGACCACTACTATAAATTCAACAAATGGAAACGTTACAATAATAACTATTACCAAGACTGTGATAATCACAAAATGTCTGATCTTAAGATTTATTTTTTTCATTGAACCCTTTTTCTCTCATTAGTTATATCTTGCTATCTTAGGTTTTATGAAATTCTATTCAGAATTTTCATTGCGGAGCATTGTTCATATCGTATACTAATCGAATAGTTAATGAATAGAATACATTAACACCAATAATCTTTATTCAAAGTACTCATTCATAATTCTATATCTATCACGATGTAAGTCACGGTGTTGGTCAAGCATAATATCACAAATGAGATCCCAGGTATTCACCACGATAAACTTTTAAAACGATTTTTGCATTAAAGCTATCTTCTCCAAGAGACTTTTTAGATAAATTCTCAAGAATAGATATTGCTTCATCTACAAAAACACCCAGTCTTAAGCAATTTGCCGATGTATTAACAAGTGTTAAACTATTTTTGCTGTTTAATAGTTCTTTATAAACATCTCTTGCCATTTCAACGTTGTTGTGTAGATTATCTATAATTATTTGTCTTTCTTTAAATAGTTTGTTATATTTTGTTGCATTTCTATCATCGTTTGCACGTGCTTCACTCATTTTTATACCAAGTTCTTCAATCAAATAAATATAGTAGCGAACACCTAAATTCATGGTATTGTAACCCCTATCTCTCTTAAGTAATTAACACCATATTGAAACTCAAATGATTTACCATTTAACCAGTCTCTCACAATTTTTGTCTTATCGTATTCTGACAAAGTCGAGTAATGCTTACTTACTAAATCATGCGTAGCCTTATCCAATGCAATAACATTAGATTTAGTATTAATACTCCCCACAGAAAAGCCGCTTCTTGTTGCCTTTGCTTGACATTGCTCTACTATATGATACCACTTATTCAAATATTTTTTTAATGCAGCTTAATTATAATGTACGATTAGGTATTTCACCGCGGTAAAGCCTTAAACACGTTTTCGCTTCAAATCCATGAATTCCGATTTCATCATTATTGGATAGTGAGTTTAGTATTTCTAAACTTCTTTCGGTAAATATATCCAATCTAAGACAATGTGAGGCTGTACATATCAATGTTTCAATATTATTGCTGAGAAGTAATATAAAGTAAACAGTTTCTGCCAAGCGGATATTCATGTTGATTCCTCCGGTTATTTTCTGCCTCTTCTTAATCAAAGCATTATGTTTTGTATTAAAATTTAGATTTTTATAATTTTCTTCGATTTTTTCATCAAGTTTAGATATGGCATCAACATATTGTTCTATAGTTGTAATTTTCATATTTAGTCCCATTCCACCACAAGTACAGCATAAATAAATTTTAAGGTATATACTATCATGTTATTACACCGAATGATTTTAAAACATTTAATCCGAATTGGTATTGTTCTTCAAAAGATTGACCTGCCAACCAATCTCGTATTAATAAATCGCCAGAGATAGCTGGTACTTTTGAATGATAATACCCAGAAATTTTAAAGTGAGTTTTAGCATCCACTGGATAAACATTAGTCTTAACATTTATGATACCACTTGGAAAATTACTTTTATGAATTTGGCACTGCTCTACTATATGATGCCAATGCTTGCATTCCCCCGTTATCCAAAAGAAATATCGTATTATGAATTGCCCAAAAATAATATTTAATCAGGCATTTCTCCTCTGTATATTTTTAAAACCATATCAGCACTAAATGCAATGTTTGCATTTTGTTCATTATTTGAAATGTATTCTAATACTTCTATACTTTTTTCGACGTATATGTTTAATTTTAAGCAATTTGAAGCTGCGTTTTTCCGACTCAATGGATTTATGCTATCTAATAATTTAGAATATACTTTTTCTGCAACAGTCAAATCACTATTAATGTCATTTATAAGTGGTACTAGTTTAGTCTTGACTATTCTATTCCACTTAATATTAGATCCTATAATTTCAAAGCTGCTAATAGGATATAGTTTTTTGTTAATGCTTTCAATTTCATTTATATAATAACGAATGTTATCACTCATATGAAACACCAAACTTTTTCAAAATACTTTTTCCAAACTCATATTGATATTCAAAAGATTTTTCGACCAACCAATCCCGAACTCTCATAGTTGTTGAAATAAGAGGATCAGTTTTAGCATAATAATCGGTTACCAATCGATGTGTTGGTTTATAAGTGCTTACCGAGGTATTTACCGTTGTAGACATCTAAAACTGATCTTGCGGTCACTCGGTTTAGTCCAAATTCACCGCCAGCAATTTCTTCAAGTATTTGTGTTGCTTTTTCAACAAAAATACCAATTCTCAAGCAATCCGTTGACGTTTGAATAAGCGTTTCTTTATTATCGCTCAACAGTAATTCAGAATAAATCTGTGTTGCTAATTCAATATCTTCATTAATAATGCTAATATATTTTAGCTTCTCTTTTACTAATTTGTTATACTGTTTTGATTTTAAATCTTCATATGGTTTTATATTAGCTATTTTTTCATCTACTCTTTTTATTTTATTTATTAAATTTTCTATCCTATGATTAGTCATACTATTACTCCAAAATCATTTAATACTTTTAGTCCATATGCATATTGCTCCTCAAATGATTGTCCGTTAAGCCAGTCTCTTACTGTTTTTGTTGAATCGATCTTAGATAATGACGAATAATGCTTACTTACTAAATCATGCGT
>JAISGP010000008.1 GCA_031263035.1 Lachnospiraceae bacterium
TAAAATTTAGTATTAATTAAAATGATATATTAGCTTTTTTATTTAAATATCTAATTGGATTGTAGTAGTAAGGAAATGATGAAAACCGGATAAGGAGATGGTGGTATAGAAAATAACAATGATTTAATTAAAATTAAAGATAAGAAAATATTAGGAAGAGATATATTTGAAATTAAACGAGATAGCTCTTTTTTTCCTGAAAAATTAAGGTATATTAATGATTGCCCGGAACAAATCTATATTTGCGGTAATATAGACCTTTTAAAAAGAGATTGTATTGGTATTGTTGGTGCCAGACGTTGCACAAATTATGGGGAAGCAGTCACCATGGATATGGCATATAAATTTGCAAAGGCTGGGATAGTGACTATAAGTGGTATGGCAGCAGGCGTTGATTCTCTTGCACATAGAGGAAGTATAAAAGGTGAAGGGGGAACTATAGCTGTTTTAGGCTGCGGACTTGATGTTATCTACCCTAAATCTAATAAAGGCATATATAAAGATATTGTGGAAAAAGGAGGGCTACTTATCAGTGAACAACCCTTAGGAATGCCACCTTTAAAACGACATTTTCCACTTAGAAATAGGATTATAAGTGGGCTATCAAATACTGTTATAGTAGTTGAAGCTAAGGAAAAATCCGGTTCTCTTATAACTGCTGATTATGCAATTGAACAGGGAAGAGATGTGTATGCAGTTCCGGGGAATATTAATTCTATAATATCTAAAGGATGCAACCGTTTGATACATCAAGGAGCAGGTATTTTTCTTTCACCGGAAGGATTTTTATGTGATAAGGGATATATAGAAATGGAAGAGCTATATACGAATGATTTGCAAAAAAATAAAAAAAATCTTGCATTGATGAACAATAAAGTGTATAGTTGTCTAGATTTATACCCCAAGACTTTAGATGAAATTATTAGGGAAACCAAAGAATTACCTCAGGTTGTTCTTGAAGAAATCATATCTCTTCAACTTCAAGGAGCTATTAAAGAAGTTGGAAAAAATAGATATGTACAATCTTCATTTTAGGAAGATTGGATTATATAATAATTGAAAGCCTAATATTTCTATAAGCTTGAAGTAAGTTAAGTTTGTTCAAAATAATCTTAATGAAAGTATGAAAATATATATTATTATCCAGGAGGAATATTGATGGCTAACAATTTAGTTATTGTAGAGTCCCCAGCTAAGGTAAAAACAATTAAAAAGTTTTTAGGGAAAAATTACACGATTGATGCATCTATGGGACATGTAATAGATTTACCTAAAAGTAAATTAGGTGTAGATATTGAAAATGATTTTGAACCACAGTATATTACAATTAGAGGAAAAGGGGAATTACTTGCTAAGCTTAGAAAAGAAGTAAAAAAAGCTGATAAAATATACTTGGCAACTGACCCGGATAGAGAAGGGGAAGCGATTTCATGGCATTTGATTTCTGCACTTAGATTAGAAGGAAAAGACTATTCTAGGATTAGTTTTAATGAAATAACTAAAAACGCAGTAAAAGAAGCGCTTAAAAATCCAAGAGAGATAGATATGAACTTAGTAGATGCTCAACAGGCTAGACGTGTACTAGATAGGCTTGTAGGTTATCAAATTAGCCCTATTCTCTGGGTTAAAGTAAAACGAGGTTTAAGTGCTGGTAGAGTTCAATCTGCAAGTTTACGTATAATTGCTAAGAGAGAAGATGAGATTGATGCTTTTATTCCGGAAGAATATTGGAGTTTAGATGCAGAATTAACTTTGGATGGTTATAAAAAAACATTCATTGCTAATTATTATGGTAAAAACGGTAAGAAATCTCAAATTAAAAATAAAGAAGAATTAGATAAAATTGTAAATAATATAAAGAATAAAGAGTTTTCAGTGGAAGATATTAAAACCACAAGAAGAAATAGAAAATCACCAAATCCATTTACAACAAGTACTATGCAACAGGATGCATCCCGTTTACTTAATTTTGCCACATCTAAGACTATGAGAGTTGCTCAGAATTTATATGAAGGTGTAAGCATTAAAGGAAGTGGAACAGTAGGTCTTATTACTTATTTGCGTACTGATTCTACAAGAATATCAGATGAAGCAAAAGAAGTTGCTCATGAATATATTACAGAAAATTATGGAAAAGAGTATTCATCTAATTCAAATAAAAAAGCAAAAGATAGTAAGAATATTCAAGATGCCCATGAAGCCATTCGACCTACAGATATAACTAGAACTCCATCAAGTGTTAAAGATTCTCTTTCTCCTGATCAATTTAAATTATATAATTTGATTTGGAAGAGATTTGTTGCCAGTCAAATGACAGAAGCTGTTATTGAAACTATGTCTGTAAAATTTAAGGTTGGAGATTATACTTTTACTTCTAGTGCAAGTAAAACTGTTTTTGAAGGATTTAAAGCTGTATATAACGATAAAACTGACGATAAAAAATCAGATAATAAAGAACTGACTAAGGTTGAGAAGGATTCTAAAATAAATCAAAAAGAATTAGTAGAGAAGCAACACTTTACTTCCCCACCACCTAGATATAATGAAGCTTCTCTTGTTAAAACAATGGAAGAGTTAGGCATTGGACGTCCTAGCACATACGCACCTACAATTTCCACATTGTTAGCAAGAAGATATATTTCAAAAGAAAAGAAAGAAATTTTCTTGACTGAAATTGGAAGAATTGTAGATGATATTTTAAAGAAAAGCTTTGCAAATATAGTAGATGTTAATTTTACTTCTAGAATGGAAAGTCTATTAGATGATGTTTCTGAAGGAAAAGTTCCTTGGAAGAAAGTAATTGAAGGTTTCTATCCAGATTTTAATGATGCCCTGCAAAAGGCAGAAAACGAACTGGAAAAGGTTAAAATTGAAGATGAAGTAAGCGATGAAGTATGTGAGTTATGTGGAAGAAACATGGTTATAAAATATGGTCCACATTCTAAGTTTTTAGCCTGTCCAGGTTTCCCAGAGTGCAGAAATACAAAGCCTTATTATGAGAAAATAGGTGTTGCCTGTCCTATTTGTGGTAAGGATATTGTAATTAAGCATACTAGAAAAGGAAGAAGATACTATGGTTGTATAGATTATCCAAATTGTGAGTTTACTTCATGGAATAAGCCGGTATCGAAACCTTGCCCTCGTTGTGGTAAATATATGGTTGAAAAAGGAAATAAAATTGTATGTAGTGATCCAGAATGTGGATATTCTGAAGCTAAGCCAAAGGATAATTAGAAAAAACCTTCTAAGTTTTCAGAATATTGCATTTATATTCTTGAATTAATTAAATAAACGTGATAATATAATTTAAGTTATTATTTATCAATATGTATGAAAGGTAAAAAGATGAGCGTTGAATTATTAGATAAAACAAGAAAAATTAATAAGTTACTACATAACAATAGAACAAGTAAGGTATTATTTAACGATATTTGTCAGGTTATGACCGAGATTTTAGATTCTGATGTAATAATAATCAGTCAAAAAGGTAAAGTCCTTGGAATAGGTGAAACAGATAAGTTTGATTTATTAAATGAACTTTTAAATTATAATATTGGAGAAAGAGTTGATGACAGTTTAAATGAAAGACTTTTAAGTATTCTTTCAACTCAAGATAATGTATATTTATCAACTTTAGGCTTTTCATCAGAAGCATCAAAAGCATACAAGGCTATTATTATTCCGATAAATATAGCCGGAGAGCGTTTAGGTACTACATTTGTGTATAGACAAAATAATGATTTTCAGATTGATGATATAATTATTTGCGAGTATGGAACAACAGTTGTTGGTCTAGAGATGCTAAGAAGTGTTCATGAAGAAAGTGCTGAAGAAATTCGAAAAGAAGGCAAGGTTCAATCTGCAATCAGCACATTGTCTTATTCTGAACTAGAAGCTATTATTTATATTTTTGATGAACTTAGTAAAAACGAAGGTACTATTGTTGCAAGTAAGGTGGCAGATAGAGCCGGTAT